>JANNQJ010000227.1:0-2212 GCA_031400675.1 Cyclobacteriaceae bacterium | reverse complement strand
GGGGCGATAATGAACGCTGTATTCCCTGACAGACCCCACTCCGGCCGTATCTGGCTCCAATCCACGCTTCATCGGTATGCTTCTCACCACCGCTCTCACATCTTCTGTCGCCCTGCTCGTCATGACGCATCACCGGCGGTGAGCCACTGCTGCGCAAGAACCTGGAAATCCTGATCGGCAAACTCGCCGCCCTGCGCACGGTCGAAGGTGACACGCCCGACATCACACTCACCACCAATGGTTCGCTGCTGCAGCGCAAGGCGCGCGCACTGAAGGACGCCGGGCTGCAACGGGTCACAGTAAGCCTGGACGGCCTGGACGACCAAGTATTCCGACGCATGAACGACGTCGACTGCAACAGATAAATTATATTCTTCACTTTGGTGATGAACAACATGGCCGCCCCAAAACAGGTTAACCTCATGGCTGAACCGGTGCCCCCAGTAGTATGCAAAGTCAACCAACAAGAAAAGCGTTAACCAATACCACCAGGTTTTATTATCTAAGGTGAAGAAAGCATAGTTTTCAAATAAGAATTGATATATACCTACGGCTAAAATTTTCAAAAACAATCCCGAGAGCTCTGATGTTGTTCCACAGCTTATATTGGCGATAGCATCCGGAAGTCTATAGAGTTTTTTGTTTGTAATCCGTTCCACAACCAATTCAATCCCGATCAGGGTAAAAAAAATGGGAATAGATAAAACGACTGGGTTTAAGTTCACGCTGTTTTATGTTTATTTGCACTTGCCTGCCGGTAGGCAGGATTCAAATTTAGTAATAATGACGTTAAAGATTTTCAAGGCCGTGTGGTTTCTTTCTGTGATGGTAGTATTGGCCAACCTTTTGTATGTGTACGCAGGCTTGCCTGAGCAAGTAAGCCTGATTGAAGAGGAGGCTGAAACGCTCTCTGTAGGGAAAGAGCAACTCTTTTATTCTGCAATGGCCGTAATCGCGTTAGCTAACGTAATAGTCTACCTCTTTTCAAAAAGACTTGCACCTAACGAAGATTTTAGAATCTGGCTGCACGGTCAGGTTATCACCCTAAACATCTTCTTTATCATCGGCATGAGTTTTATCGGGTTGTACAACAGTACCGAGCGGTTTGATTTTAGCCGCATTGGTTTCATTATTTATTCCAGTGTTGGATTGGTTGCTTTGTGGGCATTGAGTTGGCCGATTTACCAAATCAGCAAGAAGTTTATAGCTAAACAGGCAGTATAAAATACATGCTCTGATATGCTCTATATCAGTCATTTAACCACTATCAGCTTATTAATTTTTGTAGTTGGAGAATTTGAACATTTGCTTGAAGTGACTTCAAAATTTGTTTTATTAGGTGCGAATTGAATTTTATCAAGGTCCGGACGGCTGGTAATAGCTATCCGGATCTTACCTACAACATTTTTTAAACTGTATTTTTGAGTTGATTTTTTAAGCTGTTTTACTTTTACAATCACTATCCGCGTATGGCGAAAGCAGAGAAAGCTCCGGCTTCCATTCAGTATGACGAGTCCAGTATCAGGTCCCTCGATTGGCGTGAACACATCCGACTTCGACCGGGTATGTACATTGGTAAGCTGGGTGATGGATCCTCGAAAGACGATGGCATTTATGTATTGGTAAAGGAAACCGTAGATAACTCCATTGATGAGCACATGATGGGCTATGGGAAGACCATTGATGTGAAGATTACGGATCAAAAAGTTGTAGTCCGTGATTACGGTCGTGGTATTCCGTTGGGTAAAGTGGTGGATGTAGTTTCCAAGATCAACACGGGTGCTAAATACGATTCAGGAGCTTTTCAAAAGTCGGTGGGATTGAACGGGGTTGGTACCAAAGCAGTGAATGCGCTTTCCAATTATTTCAAAGTACAGGCTTTCCGTGATGGACATACCAAGCTTGCTGAATTCAAGAAGGGAAAAATAACCAGCGACCCTAAACAATCGAAGAGCAATGAACGCAACGGCACGCTGATAGAATTCGAGCCGGATGAATCGATGTTCAAGAACTATCATTTCATCCCGGAGTACCTGGATGACCTGATGTGGAATTATGCATTCCTGAATGCCGGATTAATCATTAATTATAACGGAAAGAAATATTATTCCAAAGATGGCCTTCTTGATCTGCTGAAGCAAAAGAGTGATGCGGAAGAACTTCGGTATCCCATCATTCACTTTAAAGGAGATGATATTGAAGTAGCGCTTTG
>JANNQJ010000226.1:0-3184 GCA_031400675.1 Cyclobacteriaceae bacterium | reverse complement strand
ATTGATGTTCATCCCAGCCCTGGTGGCGGGTATCTGGAGAGATAGTGATGTAGGTGCATACATAGGCTCAACATTCTCTGACTTCACTTCATGGCAGTACAACTTGTTGTTTGGTTCATTGATTTTGATTTTCACATTCTTCTACACTGCGATCACAATCAACTCAAACGACATTGCTGATAATTTGAAAAGAAACGGTGGGTTTGTTCCTGGTATTAAGCCTGGTAAGCAAACAGCTGATTTTATAGATACGGTTTTATCAAGAATAACATTGCCCGGTGCATTGTTCCTGGTGACCATCGCGATACTTCCTGCTTTTGCAGTAAGGGCCGGTGTTGGTCAGAACTTCGCTCAATTCTTCGGTGGTACTTCTTTGCTGATTATGGTGGGGGTTATCCTCGACACACTTCAGCAAATTGAAAGCTACTTATTGATGAGACATTACGAAGGAATGATGAAATCGGGTAGAGTAAAAGGACGTTCTCAATTTGCTGCGGCTTAAGTGCTGAATGGTTCACTTAAAGACTGAAGAGGAAATCCAAGTTATCAAAGAGAGTGCTCAAATTCTGGGCAAAGCTCACGGTGAAGTGGCTCGGTTAGTAAAACCGGGGGTAAAAACCTCAACGTTGGATAAGGTGGCGGAAGAATTTATTCGTGATCATGGAGGAGTACCATCCTTCAAGAATTATAACGGATCATTTCCTGCAACTTTATGTATCTCAGTCAACGAGATAGTGGTACACGGTTTTCCTGGTAAGTATGAATTACAGGATGCGGATATCATATCAGTTGATTGTGGAGTGTGCTATAAAGGTTTTCACAGTGACTCAGCTTACACCTATCCGTTGGAAGGTGTGGGAAAAGAAACATTGCTACTGTTAGAGCGAACGTACGAGTCTCTTTATAAAGGGATCGGGCAAGCGAAAGCAGGAAATCGGATTGGTGACGTGAGCCACGCGATTCAAAGTTATGTTGAAAGCTTTGGATACGGAGTGGTAAGGGAGCTGGTAGGGCACGGTGTTGGAAAGAACCTTCATGAAGATCCTGAGGTACCAAATTTTGGTAAACAAGGTAAAGGAGTGAAGTTGATTCCCGGAATGGTGTTCGCAATTGAACCGATGGTTAACCAAGGCACAAAGAATGTTGTGCAAGAAAATGACGGATGGACGATCCGTACGGCAGATAAAAAACCTTCTGCCCATTTTGAGCACATGGTTGGCATTTTTGAGAATAGAACAGAAGTATTGACAACACACGAGTATATAGAAAGTAATTATTCATTTAAGTGGCGAAACAAAAGTCGATAGAACAGGACGGAACGATCTTAGAAGCACTTTCGAACGCAATGTTCAGGGTGCAATTAGAAAACGGACACGAGGTTCTGTCGCATATTTCAGGTAAGATGAGGATGAATTACATCCGCATTCTGCCAGGCGATAAGGTGAGATTGGAAATGTCACCTTATGATTTAACAAAAGGAAGAATTGTATTTAGATACAAGTAATAGATAGAACAGATGAAAGTTAAAGCATCCATAAAAAAGCGCAGCGCTGATTGCAAAGTGATCAGGCGTAATGGCAAGCTGTATGTGATTAACAAGAAGAATCCAAGGTTTAAACAAAGACAAGGATAATATTATGGCCAGAATACAAGGTGTCGATATTCCTGACAACAAAAGAGGTGAGATCAGTTTGACCTACATTTACGGCATTGGCCGCAGAAGAGCTCAAAATATTCTTACCAAAGCAGGTGTAAGTTGGGACAAGAAAGCAAAAGACTGGAATGATGAAGAGTCCAATGCGATCCGTACGATCATTTCTGAAAGTTTCAAAGTAGAAGGTACACTTCGCTCTGAGGTTCAGTTGAGCATTAAGCGTTTGATGGACATCGGCTCTTACAGAGGTCTTCGTCACCGCAAAGGGTTGCCTGTGCGTGGTCAAACAACTAAGAACAACGCCCGTACGCGTAAGGGTAAGCGTAAGACGGTTGCAAACAAGAAGAAGGTAACTAAAGGTTAATCGTTAACGAATATAAATAGCTGAGTAATGGCTGTAGAAAAAAGAAAAGACAAAGCGAAGAAACGCGTAGTGCAGATTGAAGCAGTAGGCCAGGCACACATTAGGGCTACCTTCAACAACATCGTTATTTCCATGACGAACTCTACCGGTCAGGTTATTACTTGGGCTTCTGCAGGAAAAATGGGTTTTAAAGGCTCGAAGAAGAACACCCCTTATGCTGCACAAATGGCAGCTCAGGATTGCGCTTCACGTGCATTTGAATTAGGACTTCGTAAAGTAGAAGTTTTCGTAAAAGGCCCGGGTGCGGGTCGCGAGTCGGCAATTCGTACGATTCAGAATGCTGGCATCGAGGTAACAACAATTAAGGATATGACGCCACTTCCGCACAACGGTTGCCGTCCTCCTAAGAAAAGAAGAGTATAATAATTAATAAGGTTTACGATTGGGTAACCAATTAGAAAATCTAAAACAACAATAGAATGGCACGATATACAGGCCCACGAGTAAGAATCTCAAGAAAATTTGGAGAGCCTATCTTAGGTGATAACAAAGCTCTGCAAAAGAAAGCCTACCCTCCCGGCATGCATGGCAAAGCGAAGAAGCGTAAAGTTTCTGAATATGCTACGCAGCTTGCTGAGAAACAAAAGGCAAAGTATACCTATGGTTTACTGGAGCGCCAGTTCGCGAAGTTGTTTGATAGAGCAACCCGTAAGAAAGGTGTTACGGGTGAAGTGTTACTTCAGTTATTGGAGCAAAGACTTGACAACACAGTATACCGTCTTGGAATTGCACCTACCCGCAGAGCAGCGCGTCAGTTGGTTTCGCACAAGCATATCACTGTGAATGGAGATATAGTAAATATAGCTTCGTATTCGTTGAAAGCTGGTGATGTAATTGGTGTACGTGAAAGATCGAAGTCATTAGAAGCAATCACGAATAGCCTTTCAATACAAGGCGCTAAAAAATATCATTGGCTGGAGTGGGATAACAGCGAGTACACAGGCAAGCTTATTCATGTGCCCCTGCGTCAGGATATCCCGGAGAACATCAATGAGCAGTTGATCGTTGAATTGTACTCGAAATAATTCTAACCATTAATCAGAAAGGAATATGTCAATATTAGCATTTCAAATGCCAGATAAAGTAGTCATGGAGAAATCCGATGA
>JANNQJ010000225.1:0-1924 GCA_031400675.1 Cyclobacteriaceae bacterium | reverse complement strand
CGGAAAATTTCCGTCAGATAAATAGTTGTTCGTGCCCAAGTCTATGTTAATGGAGTGATAGGTTCTTCTTCCATGATGTCTTTTGCTTTCGTGGCTGTTCCAATTGTCATTGCTCCAATTCTCATCTTCCTCCTTTTCAGGCTCAATCATTGTAACTTGTCTTTCGGGTATGGAAGAAGCAGAATCTTTGAGGTATTCCTTTGAAGGTTTTTTACTTGTAGAGGTATCTTCATTTTCAAGTTTGGTAATCATATCGGTCATTAACGCTTGAAAATCGTAATGCTTGAGCGTCTCTAAGTCTTTTTTGTCTTTAATAGCGAAGATCACTTTACTTCCTTCCCCAACACGGATGACAACCGAATCAGCAGCTTTTGTTTGTGCCTGAGGAATCTGGCTGAAGGTCAACACCAAAATCATGATGGATAAAAATTTCTTTTTCATATTATTGTTTTTTCTGTTTGTCTTTTTTGAAGTTCAATGCAAATAAATCGTCTTTTGCCTGGCGAATTCCACCCAATGGGCTATCGCTATTCTTAGCTTCCCTTGCAAAATCCAGAGCCTTTTGTAAACCTTTTTTCTTTTCATCAATCTCGGCTACAATTGGTGTTTCCTTTTTTTGAGGAATGATTGATTCAAGTGTGTACTCAATAACAATCGGCTTTTCCTTGATAGTTGCTTCTGCAATTGTTTCAGCAGGAAGTGTTTCAATTAGTAGTGGCTCCGGCTCAATTTCTCTTATAAGAAGCGGGGCGGTCGTTGTGTTGATGGTTTTTGGTTGTGTTGAATTTGATTTCCTTTTTGCACCAGTTATTTTATTTGCTTCAAGAGGCGTTGATTGGCTTATGCTATCTTCTTTCAACTTATTTTCACTGGATATCTTAGACGGATTTATATTTTTCAATGGCCCGGCCACTTGTTGATTTTCTTCAGGACTCTGTAACCAAATGATTGACGTTATTAACAAACCCATTAATAAAAGGGCAGCAGCTGACCTGAACCAAATAAGTCCTCTATTTTTTTTTGAGAGATTAGCTTCTAGTTTGAGCCACGCTTCTGATCTCGGCTCCAGTGTCAGATCTTCTAATTTCTTTTTGAAAAGCCCATCCAACTTATTCATATCTCTTTTCTTTAGATTCTTTCATTCCAACATTATCCAGTTCAAGTAATTTCTTTTGAAGTACAGATCTTGCACGACTCAATTGGGATTTGGATGTGTTTTCATTAATTCCCAATTGTTCACCTATTTCTTTATGCGAATAACCATCGATAGCATACATATTGAATACGATCCTGTACCCACTTGGCAATTCTGAAATCAGGTTTAAAAGATCCTGGGCTTCTAAATGATTTTCAAGCTTTTCATAATTTGGCTCCTTATCAAGGGCTTCAATGTCGGTCTCTACATACATGCTTTTGTTTTTTCTCAGGTAGCTCAACGATTCGTTTACCATCACTCTTCTTATCCATCCTTCAAAGCTTCCTTCATTTTTGTACTGATCAATCCGATCCAAAATTTTAGTGAAGGCTTTCACCAGCACATCCTCAGCCTCCATTTTGTCCTTTATGTATCGGCTGCATAGGGCAAACATTTTCCCCGAAAATCGGTCATAAAGGAGCTTCTGGGCGTGTCGGTCACCCTTTTTGCACCCTTCGATCATTTCAAGTTCACTAGCCCGGTAAATCTGGAATCGCATTTAAATGTTTTCAATAACTAGACGTAGGAGTGTAGGGAGAAGTTGCATGAAGGAAGAAATTTGATCCGGGATATTGAATTCTTGATGCTGGTTTTGGAATCCGATTTTATACCGGCAATCGGGCTTCCGCCAATTGAAATCTAGCCGGCATTCAACTAAACTTTCACAAATATTTTCTTTTTATACATCCACCAAAGGATAAATAAAAAGAGTCCGACAAAGGTTAGCGC
>JANNQJ010000224.1:0-3106 GCA_031400675.1 Cyclobacteriaceae bacterium | reverse complement strand
CTCACTTTGGTGCCCGGTTGTGTTTCTGGGGCTACTGTCAATTTCACTTTTCCTTTCAACAGATCAATTGTGGTTTCTCCCCCGAGTATGGCCGTGTAGAGATCAATAGAAATTGTTGTATGCAAATCGTTTCCCGAGCGTTTAAAATGAGGGTGGTTTGCAATAGAAAAAGTAATATAGAGATCGCCAGCCGGGCCGTTGTTTGCGCCTGGTGCACCATACCCCTTCAACTTTATTACCTGTCCGTTTTCAATACCTGCTGGGATGGTAATGCGAATATTTTTGTCATTTACTGTTATCGTTTGCTGATGCGTTTCCAAGGCATCAATTAAATTAAGTTTCAGTTCAGCATTATAATCCTGCCCCCTGAATCTTGTTTGGTTGCGCTGGGAACCTCCTCCAAACATCGATTCAAAAAAACTTGAAAAGTCGCCATCACCTGAAAACTGCTGACCACCTGTATATCCTGATTGCTGTTGTGATTGGCGTTGTTGCCTAAACTGGTCAGCGTGTTGCCAATCCTTTCCATGCTCATCATACTTCTTTCGCTTCTCGGGGTCGCTTAATACCTGATTGGCCTCATTTATTTGTTGAAATTTTTTCTGTGCATCTTTATCGTTTGGATTAAGATCAGGATGTAGCTTCCTTGCTAATTTGCGATAGGCTTTTTTAATATCCTCTTCAGAAGCTTTTTTATCTATTGCTAAGATTTTGTAGTAATCGATAAACTCCATGAAGTCGGACTAACGTGGATTAATTACTTTTTTTGGTTGGAACGATGAGCATGGGTATAGTAGTATGACGCAATACTTTTTCTGTTACGCTACCCATTGCGATTTGTTCTAGCCATTTACGGCTATGTGAGCCCATGACAATAATATCTGCGTTCAATTTTTGTGCAGTCTCAATGATCGATTCCGCAATATCACCTTCTTGAACGAGCGTTTGAATAGTTTTATCGAAAAGGCGGTTTTTAGAATGCTCAAGGAAATCCTGTGATGCTTGTTTCAGTTTTTGAGTAATATCTTCTAATAGAAGAGGATCAATATTCATATAACCGCCAAAACCCATTATCGGGTATTTTATGGAAGTATAGTGCACAGCATCGGAGATCACGTGCATGATGATCGTTTCAGCACCCATTGTTTTCGCCAAAGCATGCCCCGCCTCTGCAACTTTTTGTGATGTAGGATCATAGTCAAGAGCGATTAATATTTTTTTCATATCCTTGGATTAAGTTTAAGGTAGTAAATTTTTAGTAAAATATTCTCGCACAAATGCATGTTGTTGGTTTTCTGTCATTTTATCAGCTTGCTGGATCTTAATTTTTATGCTTGAAAAAAGATGATCTCCTGCTAGCGTATTTAATAGTTCAGTTTTTGCACTGGTAGGGCCAAAAAGGATTACCTCTTCATAATTTTGAATAACCTGGCCTATTTTTTTATAGTATTCTGCCTGCTGGTGTTGTTCCTTTGTGTGCATCCGGTTTTCACCCCTTTCCAAACTTGATTCTTTAGCCTCATGTGTAAATTTTGATTGGATGCTTGTTGTTTGAATAGGATCTGTTGTAAATTCCATGAGGTTCGCAGTTGAATGATCCATCCAAATGCCTAGCTTCTTTGCTGATTTCGTCATATAAATTTTTTGTTTGGTGAATTCGCTTATCTCCTGAACAGAGTTTTTTAGGTTTTGCTTGAATAGTAAGCCAATATTCAGACCACATACATCAGGTTGTACAACCCGCCAATTTCAGTCCTGCTAGCCTTTAAATTAACTGAGAAAGTATTCTTGGGGAGAATACTCTACATTTTTCAACAGAATTTATTTTAGCGTTGGGTTACCCAGCATATTTTCTAACCCTGCTTATTACTAATTTTAAGTTAGTAAAGGAATGGGCTTAGAAAGACTTTTTCTTTGCCATGCATGGATCGTATTTTTGCATATTGCTATGGGTAATGACTTGAAGGACGTGGTTGGTCAGTCATTGTTAATAAGCCTGACAGTGTTATCGTGGCCTTTCAGACCTACAGAAAAAGAATCACCGAGGTGAAATAATATTACAAATAATATAAAATCATGACCAAAATTAAAAGCAATCGAAAGAAGTTGTCATCAGAAGAACGTAAGGAACTGCTCAACGTACTGAAAGCCCGTTTTGATAAAAACATGAACCGCCACAAGGGCCATAATTGGGCAAACGTACAAGCAAAGCTGGAAGCTAATATGGAAAAACTCTGGTCGCTCCATGAAATGGAAAAGACCGGTGGTGAACCGGATGTTGTTGGGTATGATAAAAAGACGGATGAATACATTTTTTATGATTGTTCAGCGGAGACTCCGAAAGGTCGCAGAAGCATTTGTTACGACCATGAAGCACTGGAGTCAAGAAAAGAACATAAACCAGAAAATAGTGCTATTCAGATGGCAGCTGATATGGGCATTGAAATCTTAACAGAAGAACAATATCGGGAACTGCAGAAACTTGGAAAGTTTGATATAAAAACATCAAGCTGGATAAAAACACCTGCTGATATAAGAAAACTGGGTGGTGCCCTCTTTGCAGATTGGCGCTACGGACACGTCTTCGTGTATCACAACGGTGCAGAATCTTACTATGGTGCGAGGGCGTTCCGTGGCTCGCTACGGGTTTAATTATTTGCACAGACATCTACATTTGAGAACAGATCACTTTCCGATACAAAACTTCGAAAAGATGTTTTCTAAAAGATCTTCTGTTGTGATCGTGCCTGTGATCTCGCCCAAGTAATGCAACGACTGACGAATGTCCATCGCCAGAAAATCTCCAGTAATGCCTTCGCTCATTCCTTTTAATACTCGGTCGAGTGATTCATTTGTCTGTATTAAACTTTGGTAGTGTCTTAAATTGGTTACCAGCACATCACCGGTTTTTACGGCATCTACATGAAAGAAGAAGAGGAGTTTATCTTTTAATTGTTGGATGTTGGTGTGGTTCGAGGCTGAAATGAAAATGAAACCTTCACGCCCAAGTTTTTTCAAGAGTGCGGGATCAGCCTTGTCTACCTTGTTCCCAACCTTAATATACGGAATACCCAGCGCTTCCAATCCTTGTATTTCCTCCCGTATC
>JANNQJ010000223.1:0-11495 GCA_031400675.1 Cyclobacteriaceae bacterium | reverse complement strand
TTCAAAGCCAAACCAAAAATCACGGTCATCATCTTCAATCGTGGCGCGTCCGTTCGATTCATGAGGCGAACCGTCAGGATTGAGTACTTCACTCATCACGATGTATGCATCCATTCTTCCCGGATCAGCAAAGAGTGCAACTGGTTTCAGCAGGCAATCCGAAGACCGGCCTGTAGCTTGTTCTGTGGAGCTGCCATCGAATGACCACACCGGACAACTCTCCAATGTAGCATCGAAGTTTTTTACAATTTTCGTTTTGCTGCGCAAACTTTGGGTGGGTGTGTACCCATCCAGCCAAATGTATTCGAGTTTTACTTTTTTCATAAGTATTGATGTTGTAGTGGTTTTTTCAAATTATTAGAATTTATAAACAGCTGCTAAGTTGATGGATGGCAAGATGTTCTTGGCGTCTCCATCATTACTGATAAATGAATCTTCTGAGGTTTTATCAATCCGGATTTCAGGGATAAACGTAAGGCCACCTGTTTTGTAGTTGGCCGATAATGTAAACGCGATAACATCCCCATCCCCCTCAGCATCCAATCCAATGATAGGCGAGGCAAAGTGACTGTTTGTTGTTGAGAAGTACTCTGCCCTCAAACCAATAGTAAAGCTTTCCGATAACGTTACTTTAGGGTAGACTGCAAATCCATAAAATGAACTGGCATCTCCGGAGGTATCGATAATGTCACCATCGACATCCACCTCTTCACCCGTAGCTACACTCTGTAAAGAAGCGTTGAACCCGAGGTAGAATTTTTCTGTCAAACTATATCCCAGAGTGATATCACCTTGAAGAAGATTACCTGCCGAAGCATCGAGAGGTGCAGCGTCATCTTCATCCAATGTTCCATCCTGATCACCATACAGAAAATTTAACCAGATGCCTCCCTTATCGGAAACTTTACCAACCTGAGCACCAAATGTGTAAGTATCAACCGGGTTAAACTCAACGATATCTGTTGGGTTCATCACTGCCAATTTCGCTACGATGCCATTTGCTAAAGCAAAATCCAACCGGGCACCTGTGTGGTTGAATGGGCCCCACGAAAACAGGTATGAGGTGGAGTAGTGAAAGTTAACCGTGGGAGAAATTACTTCGTAGCCAACGAACGTATTGAACTGACCCATGTTAAGCGTCACCTTATCCGAAAATTTATAAAACGCAAAAGCCTGGTTGATGATGGCTTGTCCGGAGGCGGTTCCGAAAACTGCCTCCTTACCTCTGGGTCCAAATACTAAATCGGCTGTGAAGCCGGCCTTTTCACCTGAATATGTAGCGATCAGGTTAACCATACCCAATGCAAATCCTTTTTGATCGGCAAATGAAGTAGAAGATGCGTAGGCATCTCCATAATAGGAATTTGTTGTTTTAAACGTACTGTGAAAATAAGTGTCGACTGAGCCGGATAATGTAAAGGTTGGCTTTGTTTCCTCTTCTTTCTCATCTTCCTTAATAACTTCTCCGGTTAATGGCACAGGTTTTTTAGCAGGAGTTGAAGATGCCAGAATTCCTTCCGTTTGCTGGCTTTGGGCCTGTACTGTTACAAAAATCAAAAGGCATAAAAAGTAAAAAGTTGTGTTTAGATTTTTCATAATTTTGAATGTGTTTTAATTAACAATAAGCTAAGCCTAAGTCCCGGCAGGGTATCTCACACCCTCCGGGACGCTTAGTGATTTTCCTAAACTGCTTCGCGAAGCGACTTCATGTCGAACTCTTGAATATTTTCACCATGCTGACTGAAATCCTGTCCAATTTTCTTGTCTTCCGCACTCACGCGTAGATTGAAAATCAGATCCACAATTTTCAGAATGATGAAAGAGCCGGCCAGGGTATATCCTATTACAATAGCCAATGCCTTCATGTGAACAATGAACAAGGCAGTATCGCCAAAGAAAAGTCCGTTCCCGGTTGTGTTAGCACCGTTCACTGCAGTGTTTGCCAGGAGTGCTGTCATTACCATTCCAACCGCTCCACCTACACCATGACACGGGAATACATCCAGTGTATCTTCCAATGAAGTTTTAGATTTCCAATGGATAACAATATTACTGATGATGCTGGCAAATGTTCCGATGAACAAGCTTGAGGGAATCGTTACAAATCCTGCCGCGGGTGTAATAGCAACAAGACCTACAACCGAACCAATGCAGAACCCAACAGCTGAAGGTTTTTTACCACGGGCAGCATCAAACAAAATCCAGGCAAGACCAGCAGCAGCAGCAGCCGTATTGGTGGTTGCAAAAGCAGAAGCTGCTAACGTACCAGCATTCAGTGCACTTCCTGCATTGAATCCGAACCAACCGAACCAAAGCAACCCTGTGCCCAACAATACAAAAGGAATGTTGGCAGGGGCAATAGTGTGTTTCACTTCTGACTTATTTCTCAAATACATAGAGGCTGCCAACGCTGCAAAACCGGCCGACATGTGTACAACAGTTCCTCCGGCAAAATCGAGTACCCCCCACTTGAATAAGAATCCATCAGGGTGCCATGTCCAATGGGCTAGCGGTGCGTATATGAATAAAGAGAATAATACCAGGAATAAGATATAGGATTTAAATTTGATGCGTTCAGCAAATGTTCCGGTAATGAGTGCAGGAGTAATTATTGCAAACTTCAATTGGAAAAAGGCAAACAGAACCAGCGGAATTGTAGGTGCCAACGACCAGGGTTTGCCATCCAGCACACCATTAAACATAAAAAAGGTCATTGGATCTCCAATAATGCCTCCAATAGAATCGCCAAAGGCCAAACTAAAACCTACAACAATCCATAACACACTTATCACCCCCATGGCTATAAAGCTTTGCAACATGGTGGAAATAATGTTTTTGGTGTCAATCATTCCTCCGTAAAAAAAGGCTAATCCCGGAGTCATCAGTAGCACTAAGGCTGTTGCGGCTAACATCCAGGCAACATCTCCCGAGTTTATTCCTTCTGTAATGATCGTGCCCGGCACTGCTGGCATAAACACCGCCAGGATGCTTACCGCAATTAGTAAAATGAGAAAGACTACTGATTTTTTCATAGGTAAAACAGGGTTGGTTAGTAATTCAAATTTGATTTGACATTATAAATATTTGAATAATAGGTTAAATTTTTACCCTTATCTTAATAAATATTACCGAATCCGATTGAAATAGGTTAAAATTTGAACCTATTTTTTGTTAAAAAATACTTTTTTTAAGTTTGATGGGTATTTTTATACCAATCATGTTGTTTTTATTAAATCTGCACCATGTTATCACATTCAGATAATCCGCCAGAATTTCCTTGTTTTGGTCATGGATTACCCACGCATTACGCTGTTGCTTTGGTTTATTCTCGCACACGCATTACCAAGCAACGCTCAAGAACTTGCAGCGTATGATAGGTTTCAACTTGATGAAGGGGAGTTATACTGGCAAAACTCTTACGAATACCCAGGCGATGCTGACAGTGTGCGCCAGTCCGTTGAACAAATGCTTAAATCCAGAGCCTTTACGTTCAATGTAATTCGCAGCAAGGATGCATACAGTGGAAAGATTAATCATTACCATGTAAACCCTAAACGGTATGGTCGCACTTACTCAAACACACCCAAAATGTATTGGGATGGAGAATGGAGTGGCAAATTCATGGTTGAAGTTAGAGATGGTCAATATTCTGTAACCGTTTATGCTTTACAGTATAAAAGCAAAACACAAAGCGTAGGGCATTATAAACCTGAAAAAATACGAACCGGCCAATACATTGATGCCGTCACCGTTAATTACAAGCAAAGTTTTCTCAAAAGTGAGTTTCTCAATCTTAGCCTAATGAGTTTAAGCTTAAAAGGTAGTTTCGATATAAAAAATACGATGGACCTTCAGGATGACCAGTAATAACTCTGGTTTGGTATTTGTCTGGTATCTTTACAAAATCATTTTTTAAACTTGAGAATCCTTAAAAAAATAGTCCTCTATCTCTTGCTGGCTTTTGCTGTTCTCACAGTCTCGCTTGTGGTGTCGGCATTTCTGTTTAAGGACAGCATCATCAAAAACTTTATTGAAGCTGCCAATCAAAATCTGAACACCCCGGTTAAAATCGGAAAAATTGATGTCTCTGTGTTTGAGAAATTCCCACAACTGTCCATTGTGCTTACCGATGTAAGCGTAGAGGATAGTCACGAAGGGCAGTATCCACTCCTTACCGCTACGCGGATATCGTTTCAACTAAATCCCCTTGAAGTTTATCGTGGCATCTATTCAATTCATGGCCTCACCATTGCCGACAGCGAAACCAATTTAAAGATCAATGCACAGGGTGTAAACAATTATACTGTATTGAAGGAAAGTTCTGGAGAGCATAAAAATGATTCGATCGTATTTGAACTTAAAAATGTACACCTGACAAATACTCTGGTTCGGTATGTCGATTATAAAAGAGATGAAGATTTGGTCTTTAGCAGCAAGCACCTTTCAGCATCCATTCAATCTGCCAATGATATTTATACTGTTCAGGCCGAGGGCGAACTCGTCACTGAAAAATTAAAAATCGAAAAGACTTCGCTGCTGGAGGGAAAATCATTTACAATTAAAACTGACTTGGTCTATAATGATCTCGAACGATCACTGGTTATTGAGCCCTCATCATTAGGGTTGAAAAAATCAGCCTTCACAGTTAAGGGTTCATACAAATGGAAAAATACCTCTGTTATTGACTTAACTGTTGATGGTAAAGACAGTGATATACAAACTTTGCTTTCGCTGTTACCCGAATCGGCTTCAAAAAACTTTTCAACGTATGAAAGTAAAGGCGATGCTTATTTTTCCGCTTCGCTCAGGGGCCCAATTACTGCTACAAAAAATCCATCGCTTTCGGTGGAGTTTGGATTAACAAACGCCACCATCACCCATCCTGACACAAAATCGAAAATTAGTGATGCCAGTGTTGAAGGTTCATTTGCAACAAGTGATATTACCGATCTCCGCAAGGCTGTACTTTCGCTAAAGAATATTCACGGCACGTTAAATAGCGATACGTTCAAAGCAAATCTTGTTATCCAAAATTTTATTGACCCTGAAGTAGTACTTGATTTTAATGGTGCCTTGGATGTCGCTTCACTTGCAGGACTTTATCCGATAAAGGAAATTCAGGATATAAGCGGAAAGTTATTGACCGATATCTCTTTTGAAGGGCAGCTTGCCTGGTTAAAAAGTAAAACTACCGCACAACGCGCCTCTACCACCGGGGTAATTGAAATGCAAAATCTGAATTTTTTGTATGGACCCACTAAGCTGTCAATAAAAAATCTTAATGGCTTATTGCAGTTCAACAATAATGACCTGGCCTTAAGTAATGTTTCCGTGCAAGCAGGCAATAGCGATTTTCTTTTCAACGGGTTCTTTAAAAATGTAATCACGTTTCTGTTGTTTGAAAATCAACCTATCGGTATTGAAGCTGACTTAAAATCAAATTTCCTGGATATGGATGAGTTATTTACAATAGGATTTAGTACGGACGGCAGTAAACCGAACGAATACGAATTCAGTATTTCACCGAATGTAAATCTGAATTTCAATTGCGATATTCAATCGTTGCGATACAAACAATTTACAGCCAGAAAACTACAAGGCGATTTGCTTGTGAAGAATGAGGTAGCGGTGTCACGAAACATTAATCTAAAAACGATGGGGGGCGATCTTAGCCTTTCGGGAATTGTAGATGCTAAAAATCACAAAGCGATTGATGTCCTCACTACGGCAAAACTTAATGGCATTCATCTCGACAGTGTATTTTACGTATTTAAAAACTTTAATCAGGATTTTATAGAAGACAAGCATCTGAAAGGATTAACTACGGCAGATGTCACATTCGAACTTACCCTGAATGAAAAACTTAAACTCTTCCCTGAAACGCTTATTGCCGATATCAGTACGGTAATTAAAAATGGAGAGCTCAATAATTTTGAGCCAATGAAAAGTCTCAACAAATACCTGGATGACGAGGGTTTGAGCAGGCTTCGGTTTGCCGATTTGAAGAATGACATCCACATTGAAAACAAAACCATTTACATTCCGCAAATGGAGGTCCGCAGTAACGTTACTACCCTTCAAATTAGCGGAACGCACACCTTCGATCAACAAATTGATTATCGTATTATCAGTCCGCTTCGCACTAAAAACAACGTAAATGTGACAGAAGCAGCCGGTGCACTGGAAGATCAAGGTGGTAAGTTGAAGATCTTCCTGAAAATTACGGGGACAACCGATGACTACCAAGTTCAGTACGATACCGAAGCCGTCAAGAAAAAAATTGCGAGCGACTTTAAGAAAGAAGTACAAGAATTAAAAGATGCCTTTAAGAACAAAGGCCAAAAGAAAAAGAAGGAACTGGAACTGGAAAAGGATGATTACTTTGACTGGGAAGACAACAAAGATCAATAAATTAAGCAATGGCCTCTTTCAAAAAATCATTCAAGGGTTTTGCTGTCTTATAGGTATCAATTACCGTTTTCATGAATTTTTTGTTTTTCACTTCTTCATCCGTAAAGGCATGCGAAACAACAAAACTCTTTAGTTTGAGCCATTCATGGTGGGGGTGATCTTTTTCAAATCCTTTCGGAACATTCTTTAAAGCGCCTTCAGGCTCAAACACACCATACATTTTTTTGAATTTCTTGTTAGACATGATCTTCATCAATGTATCGCCGTTATAATCAATCTCCTGGCGAATCTTAGCAAGGGGATCGGGCTCCGGCATCCATAAGCCAGCAGCTACAAAACTCTTATTGCCCGGTTGAATATGAAGATAAACGCCAGGCTCTGCGACCATCTTGCCGCGTGGAGAAATGCCCGCGCTCATGTTGCTTTTATAGGGAAGCTTATTTTTACTGAAGCGAACATCGCGGTAAATGCGGAACGTAATTTTTTTAGGATTAAGTCCGGCAAGCGATTGGTCAAAATCGGTAAGCTCGGTTACAAGCTTTGTTACAAACTGGTCAAAATGATCCTTCGCTTCGAGATATTTTGTTTTATTCTTTTCAAACCACTCGCGGTTGTTATTTTTTGCGATAGCCTTCAAGAATTTGAGTATTTGATCCATGCTTTTATGAAATAAAATATTCGGATTGATAAGTTTCAGATAAATCAATTACTGTATAAAACAAAAGCTCCCCAATAATATGGATCAGGGAATTTTTCTTTAATTTGTTTTTGTGCCTGAATGAAGGAACTGCTTAAGTCAACACGCTTTGCCCATTCACTGTAAAACTTTGTCATTAGAAGTTGTGTGGCAGCATCATCCACTTTCCATAGACTAATCAAAACCGCTTTGCTGCCAGCGATCCTAAATGAACGCGACAAGCCATACACGCCTTCACCATTAACCACTTCTCCAAGGCCGGTTTCACATGCACTGAGCACAACCAACTGAGTGCCTCTCAACTTAAGATTCATCGCCTCAAATGCAGTAAGAATTCCATTGTCGCGCGCATCAAACCCCACATCGCGACTAACCAAACCGGAACCCGCAAGAACAAGTCCTGATCGAAGTAACGGGTGCTCTTTTGCATTGGATATTTGAACTCCCAGCATTTGATTTGTTTGAACATCCGCGAGAAAAAAACCATGCGTGGCAATGTGCAATATTTGTGGGTCTGCCACCTTCTTCAATGCCGTTTCGGTAGCTGCAGCTCCTACTATTGTTGATGATGTTATGTGGTAGTCATTAAGGATTTTCCCAATTTCATTTACTTCCAATTCTGTACCCGGTAATTGCGAAAGGTTCGTTGATTTTTCATATAATGGATTACCAAGCAAGACACTCCCGTTACCATTCTCCCCCATCGATAATAGTTCATTTCTTGTTAATGAGCCAATGCTGTTTACCATAACAATTTCTTTTTCATCAAGAATGTAACGACCATTAGCATCGGCCAGACTTAATATACTGATGTTGTTGTAAATACCATCCGGTGAAATGTATATTCGATTGGTCGATTTCAAAATTTGTTCTAGTGGCTCCCAAAATTGTTTATACGAATAAGGATCGCTGAGCTTGCTCCAAATAGCATTCTTATAAAATTTATAATATTTGCCTTCAAGATCATCCCCATTTTTCAATAATGTAAAAACTGGTTTAGTACCGTTCTTTACTGTAATAGCAAAGTAGAAAGCCTTGTTACGTGTTTCTCCATATGTTCCTTTAAACCGAATGATATCTACCGCTGCTTCATTCAGTTTCAATTCAGACCCAATTATTTGCCATTCTTTTCGTGTAGCCTTTAAGGAGGAGGCAAATATCTCAGATTCACGAACGAGTTCTTTTTCTAATTCATTGGATTTTTCTTCCAGCATTACCAGATCAATCTCTTCAGAGGCCAGATCTTCTTTACTTAACGTATAGTATCCAGCCAACTCATCATGTATCAGTTGCCACTGTTCTAACTTCAATTTCAATTCCGCATTACTCCCAGACAAAATTTCCTCCTTTACTTTTCTACTGTTATTAAGCAACATCCCCTTTGTGTTGAGCTGTAAATTCAAAACAGCTTCGGAGACTCCTGGCATTGTTGGATTTTTGAGTGCAAATTCATAGAAAAGATTAATGTTCGATCGGAATGTTGACCAAAATCTTGCTTGTTCAAACTCACTCATGTTTTTGAAAAACATATCTGCCAGGTACAAATAAGTGTCCATTGTTTTTTGAAAATACTTCAGCGCTATTTGTGGTTTCCCGGTGTATGCTTTGGCGATTGCCAGCTTAGCTAGGGCCCTTAAATATTGAGGGTGACGATCTCCCAGGCTTCCCAACCTGATCGTTAGAATCGTCTGCCACTGCTCCTCTGCCACTGAATACTTGCCGGCAATAAGATTATTCTCAGCCTGGAGTTCGAGCAAGTTGGCATAGAAAGGATGCAGTTTTCCATATGTATCACCAGCCTTTTGAATAGCGGTCTCCACCAAGGGATTGAATAGTGTAGCTGAATCCAACGAATTGTAAATGGATCCGAGGAATACCACCAGATCATTATAATCTGGATGATCTTCATATTTTTTTTTCTGCAGTTCATCTTGAGCATTGCTTAATAACTCCGAGGCTTTTAGAATATTTCCAGACTCAGATTCCAATAAGCCACGATTAATCAGAATCCGAACTTCATCAATTGACTCATCTGGAAATTTATACTGTTGACCTGCCGCCATTGCCTTATCGAGCTGTTCCATTGCCTGACTTGTTCTTCCCAGACTGGCATCAAGCATGGCTTTGTTATTGAGAGCAATAATATACTCACGGCTAAATTCTCCGTTAAGGTTTAAATAATATCGCAGTACATAATTGAACATATCTTCCGCTGCTTCAAAACGACCCTGATCTTTTCGAAGATTGGCCAGGTTATGCAGCGAGGCAACATACAGCGAGCTGGTTTTTCCAAATTTTTCTCCGCGAAGTTTTAGGCATTTTGTAAACAACACATCCGCAAACCGCAGTTGACCCATCGCATGATAATAAATGCCCATAGCATTCAGGCATCCCGTATACTCCAGATACTGATCATTATTGAATCCCTTTGAATCAACCTTTTCTAAAATTTTAAAGAACGCAGGACGGTTGTCTTTAAGTCTGGAGATATCCTTATAATCTAAAACCCCATCCCCTTTCGGTGCAAAATGACTAAGCAATTGAATGTTTTGCCGTTTAGCTTTTGCGTACTTGCCTTGATAAAGACTAGTCACCTCACCCGAGTAGGCTAACTGAACATGGGTTGCATACGAAATAGACAATTCAGCAGGATTGCTCTGGGCATAGACATACCCTGGGACCAGCAGTATAAGATGCAGAGACAAGACCACGCGCATCCACATACAAAACGATTACAACCCTGAGTAGTAGCTTTCCTTCAAGAATTTCAACGTGGGCATGATCCCATTTCCTGTTTCAATATCTTCAATATCGCCCAGTGCCTTTCGTTGATCTTTCCCGAGGAAAATATATTTACTACAACCATTTTTCAAATCTTCAAGCTCCGGCCAAGCTGTATAGTCTCCAAGATCTTTGTTTAAGTAAAGGAAACCCCGGTCTTTGATTGCATCGTAAACCATATATTCCTTTTCATATAAAGCAATATTCAAGGATACTCCCATTCCTGATTCATAAATTCTCACAGCGGTCTCAAAATCTCCGGTTTCCTCCCCTATTTCTTTTGCTAATCCTTTCATACCTGCATCAACAGCTTTAGCAATCATTTTATTTAAAAAGGTTGACGAGTTCGTTTCTATAGATGGAAATGGATTCCGGAAATAATAAAAAGGTTCAATTTCCTGCAAAACTTCAACAAACACGCCTTGGTAAGGAATATACTTTTTAGTCTTCCCCTCGTTTGTGAGAATAAGAGATTTAAGTTCATTGTCCTTGTCGTAAATTTCCTGAACACCATTTGGATCGGTAAATATTACGGATGTGGCAAACCATAATTTTGGTGGTATTTCAAGCGTTATTTTTCCCTGCTTCGATTGTCCTTTAGCATCTATTAGTGTTCCATTAGGGTACGTATCAAATGTGCTACTCGTCTCTTTTGAAGATAAAAATTCGCTCGCAGTTGGATCGTATTCTTCCATCTTCACTATTTCCTGCTTTACATCTTTAAGCTGGTCCATTCTATACACTTTAACTGCCGAGCGGTCATCAGGCGCATAATACACACCATAATATTTAGCGCTTTCCTCAGGATCTTTAATGTGCGCTAGAATTCCGTTTAACAATTTGCCATCCAGTGAGGTAATTGATCCTTTGTAGAAATTCAGTTTCGGATCTTTGAAAACAATCATTCCGTGTTTTGTTAAATCAGAAATTAATATGTTATACAGACCGAACGATTTCACCATATCACTTTGAATTTTAAAATTTCCGTCTGCCGTTTTAATCCTAAACTCAAATATTTCATCCAGCAAATCAGCATTGACTGCATACTTCATTTTTTCTTCCTTGATGTTTGCAAAAAATGCGTTTAATGGCGGGGTCTTTGGCGGAACCGGTGGAGCAGCACATGGATCATTTGAAGCCGATCCTTTTACAAATCCATCTTCATCATCAGTTTTTACACCCGGAACACCCGAGGGGAAGCGTCCAATAATTTCAGAATTGTCAATAAGTCGAAGGTAGCCTTCGTTGCTGTTAACATAGGCCGTGGCTGGAAATTCATTAAAGGGCTTATTCTCAAAATATCCATGTGCCAAAAGATTACCTTTATACTTGGTCTCCACACCATTTTTATCACGAATGGTAATGTCTTTTCTCCCACTCATGGTTTCCTTTTCACTTACCTCACCGATGAATACTTCACCTGTACCCATGAGCTGAACAAAACCCGCTTTAGGTTCAGTTTCGTTTGATGCAATTCTCACAAGTCTGGGGTTTTTAGCAATCACTATTCCTTGAACTTTATCACCGGGTTGCAATGCCTTGACTGTACCCAGGTCCACACCATAAGCTTTCACATCGTCTTGTGTGTATTCGAATTCTCCTTTGG
>JANNQJ010000222.1:0-2210 GCA_031400675.1 Cyclobacteriaceae bacterium | reverse complement strand
CGGACAGTGTGGTATTGTTTGCAAACCAACCTGAACTGAATACACCGAGATAAGAGAACATTGCGTTGTTGCGAATACCTGCATACAAGGTTTGCAATCCACCCATGGAGAGACCCGCCAGCGCGCGATCCCTGGAATCAGTTTTGGCTCGATAGTTCTTTTCCACAAAAGGAATGACTACCTGCTTCACTTCATTTTCAAATTGTTGTAAGGTGCGCTCGCCAAAATTTGCAATCCCTCCTGCCCCTACGTTGCCATCCGTCATCACCACCAACATCGGTTTTGCTTTTCCTTCGGCAATAAGATTATCCATTATCAAATCTGTTTTACCTTGTGTAGCCCAGCCACGTTCATCTTCACCACCACCATGTAACAGATACAGTACCGGATATTTTTCGGTTACATTGACATCGTAACCAGCCGGTGTATAGATGTAAAATCGTTTCCATGCATTAAAGACAGTTGAGTAGTAGCGCTTCATTCTTACTTCTCCGTGAGGCACATCTTTCAATGCATAGAAGGTTCCATTCTTCGAAGGGATCTCGATACCCGCAGCCATGCGGCCCATGCCATAAAACGTTTCGCTGGCAGGATCGGCCAGGGCCACACCATCAATCAACAGAGAATAGTAATGAAATCCTTCACTGATGGTATCGGTTGTAACATTCCAGAATCCTTCGCCATCTTTTGTGAGGTCATATTTTTTGCCGAGATCAACCTGTACTTTCTGTGCATCCACTGCTTTGATTTTAAAAATCACCCGGTTGTCGGGCAGAATTTGCGGATACCGTGCCGACCGCACATTGGAGGCGGCCGGTGCTCCCAATACAGTAAACGAAGGCAACAGAGAATTATCAACCGGCTTAAATAAAAACTGTGAAAACATGTAGAGATCATTTTTCCAGACTTTAAAATCATGACCGCCCGGCTCTACATAAAAAATATGAGGAACATCTTTCTCGTACAAATAATCGTGTGTGCGTTTGCTGAACGACATGAGTCCATCCGCATCACCACACGAAATCCAAAGCAATTTTAGTTTGGCTTTAGCTTCCACGGGATTGGGAACCAACACCTCGGGCAGTTTTGTGTTGGGAGCGGATGAAAATCCTCCTACCCAGGCAAACGTGTCCAGATTGCCTAAACCAAAATTTAACGATTGCCCCCCTCCCATCGACAAGCCGGCTACCGCGCGATTGTCTCGGTCTTTATAAGTAGGATATTTTTTTTCAATGAATGGAATCAGGTCATTTAATAAATCTTTTTCGAACACGGAAAATGCCTGCACCCGTGTGCTATCAAACATATTACCCACTGCACGATCGTCTTTCATGGCGCGGCCATTCGGCATCACCACAATCATGGGTGATAGTTTACCTTCGGCATACAGGTTATCCAATATCACCTGAGGCTGGCTGTTCTTCAACCACTCCTTCTCATCTCCACCAATACCATGCAGCAAATACAAAACAGGATACTTCTTGCTTTTTGAAAAGCCAGGCGGTGTGTATACCAAAGTCTTACGAATGACACCCACTGTTTTGGAATTATAACTGATGGTATCAATTTTTCCATGTGGAATATTAACCCGCAAGGAGTCAAAGCCGTGGGAAGCTTGTTTGACAATGTTCTGAGCATGGATAACAATACTCATCGCCATGACGCAAACAATCAGTGTTGTCAATCGAATCATCATTCTAGTCATTTATGTTTCTAAACTTTTTTGTCTTTTAGAATAGCTTACTGAATTCCTCATATCGTTGTCATTTGAAAAGTACCGCAAGGCCTTCTTTTGATAGAGCGATTCCTCCAGGCTAATTAATTAAGTGTTGCTTATACAATTATCAGCCAAAAACTTCGAAAATCAAAGTATGAAAACGATTGAGTTGCTATAGTGCTTTCATACGATAGGTCCCATAGTGATGATCTAGGTCGTCTTCAAAATCATTTTCTTCCAGCTAAGTTCCATCGCTGTGGCAAAAATCGGGTGCACAACAGTTTTGGAAGTGACTGCTAATGGGTGGGTAAGCAGGCAAGGGATTGCAGTGGAAAGCCTCCCGCAAAATGGCGGGATAAACTCCGTGTGCTTGGCTTGCAAAAACTATTTTATAGTACATTTGTTTGATATGTGTACAAATAAATTTGGAGGACGCGATGAAAGAAGCTTATATCATTGAAGGAGCGCGAACCCCTATCGCAAAATTTAAAGG
>JANNQJ010000221.1:0-1962 GCA_031400675.1 Cyclobacteriaceae bacterium | reverse complement strand
CAGCTATGCGATCGATTAATTGAACTACTTAATTTGATAAAAGGTGATGCCTCTGAAGGAAAGAAAACTGGAGGAGAGGCATTCAAGCTATATGAGAATGAGATATTGATTGCCGATAACACTGTATTGGCTCGTATGGATAAGATGCGTATGGTTTATATCAACTACAATACATTGAACTTACTAACCACGTATCAGGAGACGTTTTGCAATAAAGCTGAAAAATATTTAGAGAATCTCATTAAGAACTCAACACTGATAAGCGCCTCTGCCGAAAAAGAACGAAATAAGTTCTTTAATAAAATGAGGGAAAGGATTGAGCTCTTTAAAAAGAAACTAAACTAACCTATTTCATTTCCAAAGCTTCTTTTTGAAATTCTTCTTTATCGATTGGCACAACGCCAACATGCTGGCACACGAGACCTCCTCCCAGATTGGAAAGTGACACCACTAATTTTGGATCAAGCTTAAGGGCTACACAAACCGCTGTGATACTCACCACTGTATCTCCTGCACCTGAAACGTCTGCAATTTCACGCATGTGAGCCGGAAGTTTTATTTTCTGATTTTCAAAATCAAGGTAAGCACCATGTTCAGAAAGTGTTACCAGAATTCCTTTTGCATTGAGCTTCATTTTCAATAACTCAACTGCCGAAGCAACTTGATTTTGATTAGCTGCATCCACTTCGATTTTCAAACCTTCACGCAACTCTTTTAAATTGGGCTTGAATAGCGTTACGTTTTTATAAAAAAGGAAATTCCTCTTCTTCGGATCAACAACTGTTGGGATACCCAGCTTGTTTGCAAGGGCAATTGATTTTTCAATAATGGAAGCGGTAAGAACACCTTTGTCATAATCCTCAAAGATCGCCACTTGACAAGAGGGTAAAAGTTTTTCAATTTTCTCCAGCAGTTTCTTCTCTTCGATTGCGCTGCCAGGTGCATCTGATTCCTCATCCACACGCACTACATGTTTATGACTAGCAATGACACGCGTCTTTACTGTGGTGGGACGCTCGTTGCTACTTACAATACCCTCGCTGGAGATACCTCTCTCTTTTAGATTTTGAAGAAGCTTTTTACCTGCATCATCATCGCCAATAAGAGCGCACAGAATTGGCTTCGCTCCCAGGGATTGAATATTCAATGCAACATTGGCAGCGCCACCTAAACGAACATCTCTCTTTCTTACAGACACCACAGGCACAGGTGCTTCAGGTGATACCCTTTCAATCGCACCCCAGATATAACTGTCGAGCATCACATCGCCAATGATCAACACCTGAAGGTCATTGAACGCTTTAAAGATTTCTGGAATGGATTTACCCAACTTATATTTCAAAATTTTGGAACTGGAATCCTAAACCTATTTCAAGTTAGCCAATGCATTCTTCATGCGTTTCATCGCCTCTACCAAATCCTTTTCGGAGGCCGCATAGGAAAGACGCACACAATTTTCATCACCAAAAGCACCACCCGGTACTAATGATACATGTCCTATCTCTAACATGTACAAACAGAAGTCATCTCCATTTTTAATCGTCATTGTTTCGCTTGACTTACCATAGTAATAACTCACATCAGGAAAAAAGTAAAATGCGCCTTGCGGATAGTTGGCCTTCACTCCTGGAATTTCCTTTAATAAATTATAGACTACATCTCTTCTGTGATGATACTCTTTCACCATGGCTTCAGTAGGAGCTAAGTCACCCGTGATAGCAGCTAATGCTCCACGTTGTGAAATAGAACAGTTTGCAGAAGTGATTTGTCCTTGGACTTTATTACTTCCATCAGCCACCCATTTAGGTGCTGCAATGTAACCCACGCGCCAGCCCGTCATAGCAAACCCTTTTGCAAAACCATTAACTGTGATGGTGCGATCAAACATTCCTGGCAAGGAAGCAATGCTTACGCGCTCGCCTGTAAAATTGATATGCTCATAAATTTCATCAGCAATGATCA
>JANNQJ010000220.1:0-1864 GCA_031400675.1 Cyclobacteriaceae bacterium | reverse complement strand
CTTCTTTTATATGGTCTGGAGAAATTGCGTGGAAAAATCCGCTTCCGAAACCGGGCTTAAATATTTCACTTATACCCTACATGGCAGGCGCTGTCGCTCAAGACAACGAAAATGATTTGCCTTCAGATAAGACCGGTGCAGTTGGTTTTGATGCGAAAATAGGGTTAACCTCATCGCTCAATCTTGATCTTACCGTAAATCCCGACTTCTCGCAAGTAGAAGTAGATCAGCAAGTGATCAACCTCACACGGTTTGAATTTGGTTTCCCTGAACGCAGACAGTTCTTTCTCGAAAACAGTGACTTGTTTGCACAACCCGGGTTTCCTGATTCACGACCGTTCTTCTCACGCAGGGTAGGTCTCGCGACTGATTCAACAGAAGCGCTCCAAAAAATCCCCATTTTGTATGGTGCACGCTTGAGCGGAAAGATTGGGAAGAACTGGAGAATTGGTGTCATGAATTTGCAAACGCAGAACAAAAAGGAACTTGGTCTCCCCGCTCAAAATTATTCGGTTGCTGTTGTGCAGCGCCAAGTATTCGCCCGATCAAATGTGGGGTTTGTATTTATAAATAAACAATCGCTTGGACTTGACGCTTCATACGACCCATCAGCATACTATCATAAAAGTATTATTCACGAAACAATTAATGGTGCCGATACCACCCGGCAATTGAATCGCTACAATCGGGTATTTGGAATTGACTTCAATCTATTTTCCAAAGACAGCCGCTTTCGCGGAGATGTTTATTATCATCGATCGATCGATGAATTTAGTACGGATAAACAATATTCTGGTGGAGGCTATTTGGCGTACTCAACCCGAAATCTCGATTTGGCAGTAGGGCAGCAAATAATGGGCGATGACTTTAATGCCGAAGTGGGGTTTACACCCGCGCTAAATGTCTATCCCGGATACTACTCTGGATTTGGCAGGGCGCAACTTAAACTGTATGTAAAAAGCAAAACTATTACGCAAATGGGTCCAAGTATAGAGACTACCTATACCATGATTCCAAACAAAACATTTACCGACAATGTGGTGCGGGCTCAGTATAACATATTGTTTCTCAATACGGCCACCTTCCTGGTTGAAGTCAATCGAACCTACCAGCAGTTAACGAAGGATTTTAATCCAATTAGTGATGAATATGATCAATTTCTAACCGGAGAGAATTATACATGGGAACGTGTCGAATTACGGTATACTTCCGATCTGCGGAAGCGCTTCAATGTTGGAACAATAACAAGCTATGGAGGTTTTTATACGGGCGAGAGTTTTGCGATCAACGGATTTATCAATTATCGGTATCAGCCATTTGGAAGTCTTTCTGTGCGGTTTGATTATAACGACATTCGATTGCCCGATGGCTATGGCACCAAAAAACTGTTCTTAATTGGCCCCCGATTGGATCTTACGTTTACTAATACGGTATTCCTCACTACTTTTGTACAGTACAACGATAGAGATGAGAATGTGAATTTGAATGCCCGGTTTCAGTGGCGCTTTAAACCAGCTTCCGATTTTTTTGTTGTATATACTGAAAACTACTTACCGGATGGCCTTAGAAGTAAAAACAGGGCTTTGGTTCTGAAATTAACATATTGGTTTAACTTGTAATAATATATAGATACGATGGCTTTTGGATTATTTAAGAAGAGTGAAAAGACGAAGGAAGAAGCGCACGGACCGCATTATTTCGATCTTATGGTTAAGAATATCATTCAGGAAACGAAGGATGCCATTAGTATTGTTTTTGAGCAATCTACCACGAAGATAAGTTACAAATCAGGTCAGTTTTTAACATTGATTATTCCTGTAAAAGGGAAGGATGTCCGCAGGGCGTATTCACTTTGCTCTTCTCC
>JANNQJ010000219.1:0-2169 GCA_031400675.1 Cyclobacteriaceae bacterium | reverse complement strand
CGGCGATCATCCGGACGGCGTCAGCGGCAAATACCAGATGCGGACGTTTGCCTTCGATGTGGTTGGGCGCACCGTCTCGACCTCGAATCCGACATAAGCACGCCCCACTCCTGAATGGCTTCAATGGCATACTGTGAGCAGGAGGGAGTATGACGACAATGTGCACCCAGCATAGGAGAGATGCTGAGTTGGTAGAATCGGATGGGCAGAATGAATAATTTCTTTAACATAAGTTAATCACAAGAGTGATTCGTGATTCTTGGTCTTGGCAAAAGCGACTAGATTCCAGTAGCCAGAATCAAGAATCGAATGTATAGGTCATCTCACCATCTTTCCCATCCATCAATTGTACGCCAATGGATTTCAGGTCATCACGGATTTTATCGGAGAGGGCAAAGTTCTTATCAACTTTTGCTTTTTTTCGGAGATTAATCAACACAGTAAGAACACCGTTAATTAACTCCTGGTTGTACTCTTCCTCTTCGCGTATTCCAAGAACGCTATCCATGAATGAAATGTACGTTTGTTGAAAATTAGTAAATGAATCTTCGCTAATGGTATTCAGTTGAATATTCCCAGATTTGAAGTCATTAATCTTCGCGGACATTTCAAAGAGTACAGCCAGGGTTTTAGCTGTATTGAAATCATCACTCATGTTTGAATAACATTCGCCAATCATTCTGTTCAACTCGACTGCTAAGGCACTATCTTCCTTCTCCGGACCCGGGTGCTTTAACTTTTTTACGATGCCCAATGCATTCGAAAGTTTCTTGAATCCTTTTTCCGCTGCACCCAATGCTTCGTTTGAAAAATCGAGCGTACTGGAGTAATGTGATTGCAACATAAAGAAGCGCACTGCCATTGGACTATAAGCCTTACTAAGTAGGGGATGTGAGCCTGCGAATAATTCTTTGGGTGAAAATGAGTTTCCTTTTGATTTGCTCATCTTCTCACCGTTCACCGTGAGCATATTTGCATGCATCCAATACTTTACAGGTGTTGTTCCGTAAGCACCCACGCTTTGGGCAATCTCGCATTCGTGATGTGGAAATTTAAGATCCATACCACCACCGTGAATGTCAAATTGTTTTCCTAAATATTTAGTACCCATAGCAGAGCACTCTAAATGCCAACCGGGTATACCTTCTCCCCATGGAGACGGCCAGCGTTGAATGTGATTAGCGGAAACACCTTTCCAAATAGCGAAGTCAACAGAGTTTCTTTTTTCATCTTGCCGATCTAGTTCGCGTGAACCTTCCATGAGATCGTCAATATTTCTTCCGCTTAACTCACCGTATGTATACTTCTCCATGAATTTGCGTACATCGAAATAGACAGACCCATTTATCTCATACGCATAACCATTTACAAGAATTTTTTTTACCATTTCTATTTGCTCAACAATATGCCCTGTGGCAGTGGGTTCAATACTTGGTGGGAGAATATTGAAGATTCGACATACGTCATGGAAGCTTACTGTATACTTCTGCACGATTTCCATTGGCTCAAGCTGTTGGAGCTTCGCGCTTTCTTCAATCCGATCTACACCCTCACCTGCATCGTTTGTGAGGTGTCCTGCATCCGTAATGTTGCGAACATACCGGACTTTATACCCGATGTGGGTGAGATAACGATACACTACATCAAATGCAGTAAATGTTCGAAGGTTGCCCAGGTGAACTTCACTGTAAACGGTGGGGCCACAGGAATATAATCCTACAAAAGGAGCTTTGATGGGTGTAAAAAGTTCTTTCTTTCCGCTGAGGGAATTTGAAATGGAGACGGGATACTTTTCGTACAGGGCCATAGGTGATATAAGCTGGCAATTTAGTTAATCGTTCTTTATCCGTTATTAGTTAATGGTTAATAGTTGACCGTTAATAGTAATTAGGGAATCACATTTAACTGTTCATGATTAACCGATAACTATTAACCCTGCTCAGCCTTGTAGAATGTGCAGACTTTGTTCATGACACATTCATGATGTTTAGGATTGCTGGGCCGGCAGGTTTCTCTTCCCAGAAAAGATATAGCCATGCCGACATCACCCCAATCTTTTGGATCAATAACTTCCATGAGCTGCTTCTCAATTTTTTTTGGATCAATTCCAGCGGCCACCCCAATTCGCGGTGCCACCCGCACAACATGAAGGTCTACAATGATACCCGC
>JANNQJ010000218.1:0-1663 GCA_031400675.1 Cyclobacteriaceae bacterium | reverse complement strand
TTCACTATCGCCTCGTTGCGGGTCAAACCGAAATTTCTTTAGATAAAGAACCTGAGATTGTACAAGCCAGGAAAATGCTTTCTGATAATACGGCCTATCGGAAATTACTTTCTCCCAACTGATGGCTTTGATCCTAAGCCTTGAAACATCCACAGCAATTTGTTCAGCAGCATTGCATGAGGATGGGAACTTATTGGCAAGTAAAGAATTACTTACACCACAATCAGCTTCATCACAACTTGCGCCAATAATTGATCAACTTCTGAAGGGTTCAAAAATCTCTTCCAAAGAAATCAAAGCGATTGCGGTTGCTTCTGGCCCAGGTTCTTACACTGGCTTGCGAATCGGAGTTGCTACAGCCAAGGGACTTTGCTTCGCATTACAAATTCCATTAATTGCAATCAACACCTTGGAGTTGATGACCTATCAAGTAAAAAATTTATCCGTTTACTCTTCCCCCTCCCCTCTGGTGTGGGGGTCTGGGGGTGCGCTGGGTGAGGCCCTGCTCTGTCCCATGTTAGACGCACGCAGAATGGAAGTCTATTGCCTGCTTGCTAATTTTGATTTAGAAATAGTAGAGCCAACCCAGGCAAAAATTATTGATGAGGGAAGCTTCAATGAATGGCTAGATCAAAAAACAATCTACTTCTTTGGCAATGGTGCAGATAAGTGCAAAGAGATAATCAAGCACCGCAATGCAAGATTTATTGAAGGCATCAATCCATCTGCCGCACAATTAGGGGAGATGGCATTTCAAAAGTTTATTAGAAATGAGTTTGAAGATATTTCATCCTTCGAACCTCACTACCTAAAAGAATTCCTGGTTAAAAAACCAAAAACAGTTTAAGTGTGTTGTAAAATATAATACAAGGCCTTCTCCTTCGGAGAAGGTGGCCAAAGGCCGGATGAGGTTATGGACGAAATAGTAAACAAAGTCAGCAACAGTCAATTGATCTCCTTCGATCTGGAAGAATTTTATACACCAGGCGAGCGCGTATCATTCGACATCAAAGATTTTCTTTTTCAAGGAATAATTCTGAAGGAAAAAGAATTTCGTGATTCCATTAAATCATACGATTGGTCTCAGTATTCAGAGAAACACGTAGCGATAATTTGTTCTACCGATGCAATTATACCCACGTGGGCATTTATGCTTTCATCAATAGCGCTTGAGCCGCATGCAAAGCGAGTTGTCTTTGGCAATTTATCCGAATTGGAATCTCAACTTTTCTATGATTCATTATCTCAGGTAGATTGGGAAAAATACCGTGATAAAAAAATAGTTATCAAAGGTTGCAGCAAAGTAGAGGTGCCTTTATCAGCCTATGTTGAGGTCACAAATCGCCTTCGATCCATAGCAAATAGCATCATGTTTGGAGAACCGTGCAGCACAGTGCCTCTTTTTAAGAAAAAATTGTCCTGATTCAGCTTCTGAAAGTCAGGCAGTTATGGGTAAAATCATCGAATAGAGCCTGATTTAGTAAAAAATCTTTTCCGCAACTATTGCATAAACCCTTCCAACGTCTACCTTTGCACTCCCAAAATGCTTAGGGGTCTTGTTTCAGAAGGAGACAGGTGAGTTGATTCGGATAATAGTTGAATGAATTGATGGAGTGTATTTTGGTTTTAAGCCATTCGGGCTAAACTGAAAACGAAGCCTTCC
>JANNQJ010000217.1:0-3061 GCA_031400675.1 Cyclobacteriaceae bacterium | reverse complement strand
ACTTTGAGATGTACTCCCATTTTAATATTTAATCATGAAAGCCTTAGCAAGTGATAACTACTCAGGAGTCCATTCCGAGGTTATTGAAGCCTTAATTCGTGCAAACGTAGAACACCAAGGCTCCTACGGAAGCGATGAGTTTACAGCCAGGGCAATAAAACTTTTCAAAAATCATTTTGGTGAAATTACTGAAGTCTTTTTTGTGTACAACGGTACAGGAGCAAACGTGCTGGGGTTGAGCTCGCTTACACAATCCTTCCATTCGATTCTTTGTTCCGAATTAGCGCACATCAATGTGGATGAATCTACTGCTCCTGAGAAATTCACAGGTTGCAAACTCATTGGGATTGAGACCAAGGATGGAAAAATATACCCCGATCAGGTTGAGGAAAAAATTCAACGGGTTGGCGACCAGCATCACCCGCAAGCCAAAGTAATTTCGATTTCACAATCAACGGAGTATGGAACCGTGTACACAGTAGAAGAGATTATAGCTTTATCTGCAGTTGCGAAAAAACATAACTTGTATTTGCACATGGATGGATCGCGTATTGGCAATGCTGCAGTTAGCTTAAATAAAGACTTCAGAACTTTTACACGTGATGCCGGAGTTGACATACTTTCGTTTGGCGGAACCAAGAACGGCATGATGTTCGGAGAGGCTATTTTAATTTTCAATCCCGAACTCGCGAAAGACTTTTTCTATCGCAGGAAGCAAGGCATGCAACTGCATTCTAAAATGCGGTTCATCAGTGCACAATTTGAAGCCATGCTTTCAAACGATCTTTGGAAACGAAACGCTATACACTCCAATACCATGGCAAAAAAATTAGAGCAAGGACTGCGAACCATACCACGAGTAACCATTACACAATCGGTAGATGGTAATGGCGTGTTTGCTTTATTCCCAAAAGAAATTATTCCAGAGTTACAAAAAGAAATTTTTTTCTACGTGTGGAATGATCGCACCAGTGAGGTTAGACTCATGTGCTCGTTTGATACAAAAGAGGAAGAGATTAATCGTTTGGTGAACAGGATCAAGGCGTTGATCTAAATCTTACCGTTTTAGGAATTTGTAAGTGCCACGAAATTGAGTTTGTTCATCGCGAAGGGCTATGAGATAATATCCTGTAGAAAGTTCCTTCACCCGCACCCTTACTTCAGTGTCACTGATCACCTCAGTTTCAGCCTGAACTTCATTTCCAAGAATATTATAGAGCGTAAGTTTTGTCTTATGTGCATTCAACATGGTTAATTTGATACTCAAAAAATCAGTAGCTGGATTGGGGTAAACGGAAATCGATTTTGATAGATCAACTCTTTCTGGTGCACCGGACTCCCCTTGTGCGAAGGTAACTTCACTTGCTGTTACAAGCAGTAAAAGAAATATCAGATTCAGGAGTCGCATTTTAACGTTTATACGCAATTACCAGTCCAAAAGTTCGTTAATCACATCCCTTAGATGCTCAAATAACTGAAAAGGTTTAAATCCACCTCCGAAATTATCGACATAAAGCAAAAGCCTCAGGCAGGTAGTCTATAATATCAGACGCAATAAGCGAGTCCTCCCCTATGCGTTTAGCAGCACAATCTCCAGCCAATCCGTGAATCCAGGCCCCCAAAATTGCTGATTCTTCCGAAGTATACCCCTGAGCCAGAAGCCCCATAACCAGACCGGTGAGTACATCGCCACTGCCACCAGTGGCCATGCCGGGGTTTCCGGTGCTGTTGAAATATACCTTCCTTTCTGGTGTTGAGATGGATGTGTGGGCCCCTTTAAGCAATACAACTGCGTTTGTCAATTTCGAAAATTCAAGTTGTTTTTCCAGTCGTTCGAAATCAGTAGACCAACTACCAACCAATCTTTCAAACTCCTTCGCATGAGGTGTAAGAATACTCCCTTTTGGAATACGATCTATCAACTCACGGTTAGTTCCCAGGATATTGATAGCATCCGCATCGATAACAATCGGTTCGCTTGTCATCTCAAGTAAAGCAGTTAGTGCTTTTATAGTCTGCTTACCCTGACCAATACCTGGACCAACACCAATAGCTGTAAAATTCTCAGGTTTTAGAACAGAAGCGAACAGCGTGTCTGATGCATCAACACTTGCCATTGCTTCCGGCACTGAAGTTTGAATGATATCATAACCACAGGTTGGAACATGGACAGTTAACAAACCCAATCCTGAACGCATAGCAGCACGCGCACTCAATACGGCCGCTCCCATCTTGCTGTAACTCCCTGCAATCAGTAAAGCATGCCCAAAATTTCCTTTGTGACTAAATTTTGATCTTTTATGAAGGATCGTTTTGATGTCATTTCTTTCAAGTAGAAAATAGTTACTCGCTGCCTGCTCAATAAATTCTTGACTCAGTCCGATATTTATAACATGCCACTCACCCACGGCTGATCCGTTTTCAGGAAGTAGAAAGGAAAGCTTCGGAAGTTGAAACGTAACAGTGTGATGTGCCTGAATAATTTCACCTGTAGAAGCTTTATCTGCCATCAACCCTGAAGGAATGTCTACCGCAATACGAACTGCGTTTGTTCTATTAATGCATCGTATAGCTTGCGCATAAATTTCATCCGCTGGCCTGGAAAGACCAGAACCAAAAATGGCATCAATTAAAATATCCTGATCTATAAAAAGACCCTGATCTGATTCCGTAATAATTTCAGAAACTTCAACTTTTCCATTTAGTCTTTGAAGGTTTACTTTAAAATCAGGTGACGCAGGAACAGAACCTCGCACAATCCAAACTTTTACCGAAAACCCCCACTCGTTTAACAGTCTGGCAATCCCCAATCCATCTCCACCATTGTTTCCAGTGCCACACACAATACCCACACGTTTTGTACTATCAAAGTGCAACGTAAACCAGGAAACGAACGCATGACAAGCACGTTCCATCAAATCAATGGAAGCAATAGGCTCATGCCTGATGGTGTATTCATCAAGCGCTTTAATTTGAGTAGTGTTGAGAATTTTGAGCATACTGTGCTCTAAGTTACAGAATCAGCGGTCAACTTCCCCCATTACCAAATCAATGGAACCAA
>JANNQJ010000216.1:0-8555 GCA_031400675.1 Cyclobacteriaceae bacterium | reverse complement strand
TGGATACCGGAACTCAGCCACAGCAACGTGGAATGGGTCCTATTCCTGCCTTTATTCCCGCAGCAAAACCGAAACAAACTGAAAAGCCCGCGAGTACAGATACAACTCAAGCAACTGTAGATGCAACCGGAACGTGGAACTATACGATTGAAACTCCGCAAGGAAGCACAACTGGAAAACTGACTTTTAAAAAAGAGGGAGAAGTGTACAGCGGAACAGCTTTCAGTTTAAGAACAAATCAGGAAACTGCATTTTCGTCAGTGTCTGTAAGTGGAAATGAACTGATTGCTACCTACACAACAAACATGAGCGGCAATGAAGTGCCCGTTACGATTAGAGGAGCAATCACTGATAATGAATTGGACGGCACCATGACTTTCGGACAATTCAGAACCATACCGATTAAGGCAACACGGCAATAGTCACAGATCCAATGTATAGTCGATAGTAACAGCTCACCAAGAAACGGAATTACTACTTAATTACCCTTCTCGCCTTTCTAAATCTTTTCAGATAATATTCAGCATAGAGATTAGTCTCAACAACCCCAAGTGAGCTGGAAGCATGAATAAATTTGATGTTGTCCTTCTTTCGCACATCGGTAACAAGACCCACGTGCGTGATTTCGCGCTTCTTTTTTCCGGTTGCAAAGAATACTAAGTCTCCTGGTTGCAGCTCCTTCATTTTTACCTCGGTACCAATTTCGCTTTGTGCTTCAGAAGTACGAGGCAACGGCATATCAATTACCTTGAAGGAATTCATAAGCAGGCCCGAGCAATCCATTCCTGAACGAGTGGTGCCTCCATACTTATAAGGTGTACCCACATAGGTGCGTGCAGTCGATATAACTTTATCTATCTTTCCTTCTCTCACTGTGGCTTTCCGGTTCGATGCACACGATGCCAGCAAAAGTGTTGAGAGCAGAGTAACCGATAGAAGAAGCTTTTGATTAATTTTAGGCTGAAAAAATAGCTTCATCCGTACGTTTAAAAAATCCTCGTTCAAATATACACGATTCATGGCATTTGTAGAAGTTACCCAATCCACCCTGAGCGAATTTGAGGCCATTCTTGGAAAAGAAAATGTGCTTGCTGATGCTGAAAACTGCCAAGCATATTCACATGATGAAACGGAAGACTACTCCTTTTTGCCTGATGTTGTATTGAAACCCCGTACGGCTGAAGAAATAAGCCGCATTATGAAACTTTGCAACAACCACGTAATACCAGTTACTGCGCGTGGGGCGGGCACCGGATTAAGCGGTGGTGCATTACCTGTTCAAAAAGGAGTTTCTCTTTCGATGGAGCGGTTCAATAAGATTCTAAGCATTGATGAATTAAATTTACAGGCAACAGTTGAGCCCGGGGTGATTACCGAAGTATTCCAAAATGCAGTAAAGGAAAAAAATCTTTTCTATCCCCCTGACCCAGCCAGCAAAGGCTCATGTTTTATCGGTGGGAATGTTGCGGAAAACAGCGGAGGTCCTAAGGCAGTGAAATATGGCGTTACACGCGATTATGTATTGAACCTGGAGGTAGTTTTACCAAGTGGTGAAATTATTTGGACAGGTGCCAACGTGTTAAAGAATTCAACGGGCTACAATCTTACTCAGTTGATGTGCGGAAGTGAAGGAACTTTGGGTATCATTACGAAGATCGTATTCAAACTAAGAGGCCTTCCTCAAAAGAATGTATTGTTGTTAATTCCGTTTGTCACGAATGAAGAAGCTTGCAGAGGCATTGCTGCCATTTTTACTGCCAGCATCCAACCGTCTGGTATGGAGTTTTTTGAAAGAGAAGCTGCCCTAAAGACGATTGACTATGTAGAGAAAATTTATGCCAGTAAAGTAACTACACCTTTTCCTGAAAACATGGATGCCTACCTGCTTTGTGAACTGGATGGAAACGATGAAGAGGTATTAATGCGCGATGCCGAACGCGTGATGAACGTAATGGAGAAGTTTCAATGTGGAGAAATTCTATTTGCGGAAACCAATGCGCAAAAAGAAGAGCTTTGGAAAATTAGAAAAAATATTTCGCCTGCCGTTAATGCATATTCGCTCACCAAGTCGGAGGATGTGGTGGTACCGCGCGCCAATCTTCCTAAGTTGATCACGGGTATTAAAGAAATCGGCAAGCATTATGGATTCAATTCAGTTTGTTTCGGTCACCTGGGTGATGGGAACTTGCATGTAAACGTGTTGAAAGAAAAAATTAGCGATGAGGATTGGAATACCAAAATCGTGGAGGGCATTGGAGAAATATTCAAACTTACCATCTCACTTGGCGGAACACTTTCCGGGGAACATGGTATTGGTTTAGCTAAACGGCCTTACATGCCCATTGCTATGAAGGAGATAAACCTGGAACTCATGCGCGGAATCAAAAAAGTATTTGATCCTAACGGGATTCTGAATCCGGGAAAGATTTTTTAATTCACTCCTAGTTTGCTGAAGTTTCTAACTTTAAACATTAAACCTTGAACCAGGCGTGTGCGGCATAACCGGAATTTTTGCGTTTAACCTTGTTGGTAAATTCAACAAGATTCACACTACGGCTGCAACGCAGGCACTTGAAAAGCGTGGCCCTGATTTTCACAATGTGTACCTGGACGACTGGGTAGGACTTGGCCACCGCAGGCTCTCTATTATAGACACCTCAGCCATTGCGCACCAACCCATGTGGGATGAAAGCAATCGCTACTGCATTGTATTCAATGGCGAAATCTTTAATTATCATGAGTTAAAACAAGAACTGACCGCGAAAGGGATTTCTTTCTTTTCACAATCTGATACAGAAGTACTCTTAAAACTCTACATCCTTGAAAAAGAGAAATGCCTGAGTAAGCTCAACGGCTTTTTTGCTTTTTGCATTTACGACAAACAAGAACAATCATTCTTCATTGCACGCGACCGATATGGGGTCAAACCTTTGCTTTATGTTTTTGATGAGAATAAATTTCTCTTTGCCTCTGAGATGAAGTCAATCGTTCAGTATGGAGTTGAAAAAAACCTGGACTATGCATCACTCTACTCGTATTTGCAACTCAACTACATTCCTGCTCCAAATACTATTTTTAGCAAGGTTAAAAAACTAATGCCGGGTCATTACATGACAATTTTCAATTGTCAACTGTCAATTGTCAATTATTACACCATTCCTTACGATACTCAACAAGCAAATAAAAATCCTATTCCATACGATGAGGCGAAAGAAAAGCTAAAGAACTTACTAGAAGCTTCTGTACAAAGAAGGTTGGTCGCTGATGTTCCCCTGGGCGCATTTTTAAGTGGAGGAATTGATTCTTCCGTAATTACCGCACTGGCCAGCAAACACAAACCTGACCTACATACTTTTTCAATCGGGTTTAAGGATGAGAAATTTTTTGATGAAACCGAATATGCGAAGCTAGTATCAAAACATTTTAATACTGATCACACTGTATTCTCGCTTACCAATAAAGACCTCTATGAACATGTTCATTCTATTTTAGATTATATCGATGAACCTTTTGCCGATTCATCTGCCATTAACGTTTATATTTTAAGTAAAGAAACTCGCAAACATGCTACCGTTGCCTTATCTGGCGATGGAGCTGACGAGCTGTTGGCGGGGTACAATAAACACGCGGCATTTCATCGGGTACTTAACAAAGGCTGGAAAGAAAATTTAGTCAGCGTCCTTCAACCAATTTGGAAAGCGATGCCTCAGTCACGAAATAATCCGCTGGGTAATAAAGCGAGGCAGCTTGCTCGTTTTACTGAAGGAATGAAGCTTTCTTCGAAGGAACGTTACTGGCGATGGGCAGGATTTGCAGACGAAAAAAAAGCAATGAAGTTGTTTTCAGAGAAGTCTAAAGCAGGATTATCGCAAGAAGATTATCTCAATTTAAAATCTGATATACTAAAATCAATTCCTGATCGGGAAGCCATAAACGACATTCTGTATACCGATATAAAACTTGTCCTTCCCAACGATATGCTCACCAAAGTGGACCTTATGAGCATGGCTAATGGGCTAGAAGTACGCACTCCGTTTTTAGATTATGAAGTAGTCAATTTTCTTTTTACGCTTCCACAAGAGTTTAAAATCAACTCAAACATTAGGAAACGCATTCTGCAGGATACATTTAAGGATGTTTTACCAACTCAGCTTTACAACCGTCCGAAAAAAGGATTTGAAGTGCCGTTACTAAAGTGGTTTCGAAAAGAAATGAAGTCATTAATTGTAGATGATCTTCTTTCAAAGAAATTCATTGAAGAACAGAATGTTTTCAATTATACAGAAATAGAAAAACTGAAACGTCAACTATTTTCTTCCAATCCTGGAGATGTACACGCACGGATTTGGGGGCTGATTGTGTTTCAGAATTGGTGGAAAAAATATATCGATCAATAAAAAAATCGTTATGAAAAATATTCTGCGTCTTGAAGAAGCTGCCATGCTTGGTCTCGCCATTTATCTTAATTCATTCTTACCCTTTCAAGCTTGGGTATTTTGGGCGTGGTTTCTTGCGCCTGATCTGGGGATGCTAGGTTATCTAATTAATACGAGAATTGGAGCAGTTACCTACAACCTATTACATCATAAGGGAATTGCGATTGCCCTTTACCTGGCCGGATATTTCCTGATCATCCATGAACTTACACTGGCAGGTGTCGTGTTATTCGGCCATAGTTCATTCGACAGAATAGTGGGTTATGGATTAAAATATCCTGATAACTTTAAAAATACACACTTGGGGTGGATTGGAAAATCATGAAATTATATATTAAGAATATGGTTTGTGGACGTTGTAAAATTGCGGTACAGCAGGCACTTGACGCTCACAACTTTCCCTACAATCAAATTGAACTCGGAGAAGTAGAACTTTCCACGGAACCCTCAGAGCAACAACTTCTTAATTTTAAAAAAGAAATTGAAAAACTTGGTTTCGAATTGATCGAAGACCGAACGGCTCGAATTATTTCACAAATAAAAAGAGTAATCATTTCTTCCGTACGCGAAGAAACAAAGAGAAAAATAAAACTTTCTGCAGAAATTACGGAAGCGTTACATAAAGACTATACCTCCCTTAGTAACTTATTCTCTTCTATAGAAGGGATTACCATCGAACAATTTGCTATTCTGCAAAAAATTGAATTCGTAAAAGAGTTACTGGTGTATGATGAATTATCGCTGAGTGAAATTGCTCACAAACTTCACTATAGCAGTGTACAGCATCTATCCAACCAGTTTAAGAAAATAACGGGTCTGACACCGAGCCATTTCAAGAAAATAGGCGAGCAAAAGCGCCAGCCCCTGGATAAAGTGTAGGGTTTCTCATTTTTCATTCTGATTCCTTAATTGTTACCAACTCACATCAAAAGATATAGGGAGTATTGTAGAATTTACTCTACACAATATTCCACTTCTCAATCGAACTCTTAATTAAAGCACGTTTCTATACTTGATTACTCTATAATTATGTGGATCAAAAAGTGCTTGATCACACACGTTGTGTGAATGATGCAACTCTGTTCATTAAGAGCACAAATTCGCACTCTTTAAAATTCACTAAAAAATCTAAATCCAAAAAATAAATTATGAGCCACGAAAAATTTAAAGTATGCATTGATGCCTGCAACGACTGTGCGGCTGAATGCGAACACTGTGCAACTTCATGCTTGCACGAGAAAGATGCACAAATGTATGCTAAATGTATTGAGCTTGACCGTTACTGTGCTGACACGTGTCGTACAGCAGCAGCATTTATGGCACGTTCAGACGAACACACCATTGCTTTTGTAAACAAGTTTTGCAACCTGTGTGCAGAAATTTGTGATGCGTGTGCTGACGAATGTGAAAAGCATTCTCATTCTGAGCACTGCAAGAAATGCGCAGAAGCATGTCGCGCTTGCGCAGAAGAGTGTAGAAAGATGGAACTCCAACCTGCTTAAAAACTCAACACCTTGCACATTATTATATAATGCAAAGGGCTTTTTTTCTATTACAGATTCTCTAAATGTTAAAAAAATGAAAAGCAAAATCTCAATTACAATAGTTCTTTTTGTTGTTATGTGCTTCCTGCAATCATGTGGTAACAAAAAAAATAATACAGCGAAAAAAGAAATGGATCATGCTAAAATGACGAATCATGATCAAATGGATATGTCAAAAACAGATGGTTGCATGATGATGAACGGGGAAATGATGATGATAAAAGATGGAAAAATGTTGGCCATGAAAGAACCCATGACGATGAGCAACGGCACAAAAATGATGGTGGATGGAACGTGTATAAAAAAGGACGGTACAAAGATGACCATGAAAGAAGGTGATCACATGGATATGGCCGGAAATATGCATCCTAAGAAACTGTAAAAGCAAAGTGTATAGCTGCGTGTGTGAGCTTATACCTATGATAAAAATCATACAAATTCTTGATCATAATCATTCTACCGGTATACAGCTATCTGCAATTTCCCATACCTATTTTACAACCCGATAACGAACAAAGGCACACAAATAGATGAAGTAACAAACACTAAAATATTGCCACTATGAAAACGAAAGCATTAATGACTATCGCATTTCTCTTTGGAATCGGTGCACTTGCAAAATCACAATCTACGGGCAGTGGAGTGTACAAAACCTATGGAGATTTCATAAGTCAAACAATGTTATATGCTATTGATTGTAAAACCGAACAACACAAAATCAAGTTGAACGATTTTTTTGGTAAAGACTACATCACGGTAGTACATGATAACCAACCACACAACCTAAAGAAGAATGAAATCTTTGGATATAAGGATTGTGATAACATGTCCTATCGGTTTGTAGGTGAAAGGCATTACGAAATCTTAAATCCAACGGAGAGTATTCTTTTATACAAGCACACCACGAATGGCTCTAAAAATACACAAGCGGCAATACATCACTATTTCAGTTCTGGTACTGGAGAGGTTCAGCAATTAACACTGGCAAATCTGAAGAAGGCATTTCCAGACAATCATAAATTTCATGATGCATTAGATGCACAGTTTAAAACGGATGATGAATTGGCGGGCTATGATTCATTTCATAAAATGTATAAAATAAATCGACTATATACTACCAGTTTATAAGAACGATCTATTCATTTATTCAATGAGGAGTTCTTGAGGTAGAGAACTCCTCATTTTTTTGTAGCACGGTTTAATCTATGAGATAATGAGTCCTCCAAAGAATGATATAGCTTAACAGCAAAATGAATTTCCACTTAAGTATAATTCTTTCCCAAAATTCTATAACTCCTTTTTTACTCTTTATGCGTTAATTTGAGTGTGAATCAAAATCAAAAATAGTATGACACACTCCTATACCGTAGCAGGAATCACCTGTGAAGGTTGCGTAGCTAAGGTAAAAAGCAAATTGCTAAGGCATCCTGATGTACTTTCTGCCGATGTGAAACTAGAAGGCCAGAAGGCAACTATTACCATGCAAAAACATTTAACAGTGGCTGAACTGCAGGAAGCTATTGGTACGGATACCAAATACAAAATCAGCGCGGATACTGCTGACCACGGTCACCAGACAATGAAGTTGGATGAAACAAAATCCTGGCTGGCTACTTACAAACCGTTGTTACTGATTGCGGGCTTTATTGCAGGTGTTTCCATTCTCACTGCCAATGGCAGTTTGCACAGTGGCATGAATACGTTCATGGCGGGATTCTTTCTTGTGTTTTCATTCTTCAAACTACTGGACTTGAAGGGGTTCGCCAATAGTTATGCGATGTATGACCTGTTAGCCATGAAGGTACCTGGATACGGTTTCGCTTATCCATTCATCGAGTTAGCATTGGGTATTGCCTATCTTACTGGTTTCAACATGGTATTCACCAATTGGGCAACCATTATTGTAATGGGATTTAGCAGCATGGGCGTAATCAAGAGCGTTTTGGACAAGAAAAAGATTAAGTGTGCTTGTTTAGGAGCCGTTTTCAATCTTCCCATGAGTACGGTTACCATTATTGAGGATCTGTTGATGGTGGCAATGGCCGTCTACATGGTGATTATACATTAACCCAAAATTCTTTAACTTTACCCTACAATGCTAAAAAAACTGATCCTTGTTTACGTGTTTATATTCTCCTACGCGGGAGCTGTATTGCACAGCATTGTACCACACCATCACCATAATTCACAACAGGAAGCAAAGAAGCATCACCAACACGATCATCACGCTGAACATTCTCATGGAGAAGATCAGCAAAATGATAAGGATCATGGACAGGAAAATTCTCCTTATCTTTTCTCACATACAGCAAATGCAGATGTTTTAGCCAACCACGCTTATGTGGATACTTTTGTAAAAAGTAAAAAAGCAGATAAGCTATTTGCGCTTCACGCTGAACCAGCTGTCCTTAATCTTACAATCGCAAAACAGGTATTTCATCCACCCTCGGATGACCTCATTACAAATAGTTCCGCTTACCTTTTCGGTGCATTACGCGCACCCCCGATTTCTCTTATTTAAGACTTACTAAGTCTCTCTGATTTCTCATGTGCTTTTGGAGCCGTGAGCAGCTAT
>JANNQJ010000215.1:0-2532 GCA_031400675.1 Cyclobacteriaceae bacterium | reverse complement strand
GGGCATCTGATCGATTCGGCACAGAACAATTTAAGGCGATTCATTGTTGCTCAGTATGAACCCCAACCTCCCAACATTGTGTACGATCAGGATTTCTGGGTAAATGCCAATGCTTATCAGCGTATGAAAAAAGAAGATGTGATTACATTATGGAAGCTGGTGAATGAACGCATCTGCGATGTATTGAATTCAATGCCTGAAGGCAATTACACAAAAGAATGCAATACCGGTAAGACGCAAATACAATTACATTCACTTCACTGGTTAGCGGAAGATTATATTAAACACATGAAACATCATCTTAACCAGGTGATCCCCGGTTCATTTGATATCGTTTATGCATAGCATGACTATCACGCAAGATCAGGTTTATAAGTGGCTGGAGGAGGTAAAAGACCCGGAGATACCGGTTTTATCACTGGTTGATTTGGGCGTGATTACCGATGTGCAGTTAAGTGAATCAGGTGTGAAGATTGAAATGACTCCAACCTTTGTCGGATGTCCAGCACTGGATATGATGAAACAGGAAATACGTGAGGTCTTGACAAAAAATGGAATTGAGAATATCTCTATAGAAGTAACGTTCCGGAAACCCTGGACATCCGACTTAATTTCAGATAAAGGAAAAAAGGCTCTCAAGAAATTCGGACTGGCTCCTCCACCCTCTCGTGAAATTTTTATAGAACTAGAAGTGCTTGAACATGCCATTTGTCCTCGGTGTGATGGTGCAGATACGGAATTGAAAAACGCCTTCGGACCAACGCTTTGTCGGTCCATCCATTATTGCAACAGCTGTAAAGAGGCCTTCGAACAATTTAAGCCCTTATAAATTTGCCAAAAAGGTATAATTTCCTACATCCATACTAAAACCGTTCTGTCCTTCACAAACATTTTCCTACATTCTACCGTACTTTGATGAATAGAAAGTAACGTCATGAGCCTTCAAACCTATAGAGCACTATTTTTTGCAACTGGAATCCTCTTCTTATCAGTGGGATGCAATTCTAAAAAGCATACCGACACAACCGAATTTACCCGCATTGATTCTCTTACAGATATGTACCTGACCTTGCAAGATAGCATGCTGGATACCTGGAACTTGATGATCAAAGATGACAATCAGAAGATCAAGGCAATGAAGGGTTTGTTACATGAAATACAAATAGGGGGTCAATTTGTTCCGGGAGAATTGAACTCCTATGAACAACGGGTTGAGCAACTTAGTCGTATCAGGTATACGTCAAAAACAATGTGGAATGCAGATGTGGTTGAAGAATATGACTTTGCTTCCGAGTCGCTTGTATCGGAGCTTATTGCTTTGGCAGAATCGTATACAGCCTTTTCATACAATACCACACTGCAAAAACTGGTAGAAGAAATTCGTGCAGCTGATTTAAGAGTGGAAAATTACAGAGCTGACTATGATGCTGTTGCTATGCAATACAATCAATTCATTGAAGAGCATAAAGAACTGTTAAAAGAGATTTCCGACAACGGTACGTTGGATAAAAAGCCATTGTTTCAGGTGGCTTCGGAGTAGGTTATACCTGTAGGAAGCTCAGTCAATTTCCCTTATTTTAGTAGCATGAACTCCCTCAAAAAGCTCGGCTTTTTCACTGCATTTATTATTCCCGCACTCGTAGTGGCAGGATATTACCTGGATGGCTGGTGGAATTACCTCGCTATTTTATTCTCCTTCATTCTATTACCACTCATCGATCAAAAGCTAGGCATCGATACTTCCAACCCTACCGAAAGTGAAATCAAGATTAAAGGGGAAGAATTTTACTATCGTTTTGTAACCTATGTATGGACGTACGTTCAGATCGCTTTTGTTTTCTGGGGTTGCTATGTGATTGCAACAGGAAATATTAATAACGCAACAGAGTGGGTCGGATTTGTTTTGAGTTTCTCCCTGGTAACAGGCGGTATAGGTATAACAGTAGCCCATGAACTGGGTCATAAAAAATCATCGCTTGAAAGGTTTTACAGCAAGGTACTGTTAATGACGGTCTGTTACATGCATTTCTATATTGAACACAACCGCGGACATCACGTGCTGGTAGCCACTCCAGAAGATCCGGCCACTGCTAGAAAAAATGAAAGCTTCTATGCATTTTGGATTCGGTCAGTATTTGGTGGCTATGTACATGCGTGGAGACTAGAGAATGAATCGATGCGAAGAAAAGGGCTTCCTTCATTTCACTGGAAGAGCAACATGATCTGGTTTGCAATACTTCCACTTGTTTTTTGTGCGAGCGTTACATTACTATTCAGTTATGGATCAGGCAGCGTGCTGTGGAAAATCCCGGCATTTTTCTTCACTCAAAGTTTCATTGCCTTTACACTGTTGGAATTAGTGAACTATGTTGAACATTATGGGATTATGCGGAAAGAAATTTCTCCAGGAAAATACGAACGGGTAAATCCAATTCACTCCTGGAATGCCAGTCAAATACTCAGTAACTTCTTTTTGTTTCAGCTACAGCGTCATTCCGATCACCATGCCAATGCCATCAAGCGATATCAGGT
>JANNQJ010000214.1:0-3227 GCA_031400675.1 Cyclobacteriaceae bacterium | reverse complement strand
CCGCTGGAAGAAGGGCTCACGAGAATTCTGGATGGCACACCGTTGACATATCAGCTTATTAATACCAAAGTGGTCATTATTCCGAAAATGCAACATGAAGCTGAAATTCAAAAATCAAATCAACTTGTATCGGTATCCGGAATAGTTTCAGATGAGGAAACAGGCGAGACGTTGCCAAACGCAACTATACAAGTGGCGGGATTTGATTATCCCACCGTCAGCAATGCGGATGGTTTTTTCACATTGATCAACATTCCTTTCGATACCTGCACGTTACTCATTAACTATCTCGGTTATTCAGTCAAACGAATTAAACTTAACCCTCAGCTGGTTGGTGCAAAGATCATCGTTGTCCTTCAAAGTAATTATTCGCAACTACAGGAAGTGACGATTACCGATCAGTACGAAACTCCGCTCAAAATCAATGAACAGATTAGCAAAGTTGCCTTCAACCCAAAATCATTATCATCCCTGCCCTCGTTAGGCGAACAGGATTTATTCCGCACACTTCAACTTCTTCCGGGGGTAAGTGGCACCAATGAGTCATCGGCTGGTTTGGTGGTGCGCGGATCAAATCCCAGCCAAAACCTGGTGCTGTTGGATGGCTTCACGATTTATCACCTCGATCATTTTTTTGGCGTGTTCAGTGCCCTTAATTCTGAATTCCTGAAAGATGTACAAATTTATAAAGGAGGATACGAAGCCAAGTATGGCGGCAGGGTTTCGGGCGTGGTCGATATTACGGGAAAGACAGGGAACTCCGCAAAACCATCGTTTAATTTTGGCGCTAACCTGGTAAGCATTCATGGATCAGCAGAAATTCCGATCGGTAAAAAAGTAAACTTTTTGTTCGCAGGCAGGCGTGCCTTCACCGATATTATCCAAAGTAATTTATACCAAAAGCTGTTCGATATCTCACAAAAAAATGATGAACAACTCAAGCGTCCACTCGATGATCCTCTTTTTGACGACATTCAACCTGAATTCTATTTCTACGATATAAATGCGAAACTAAGTTTCAAGCCTTCTAAAAAAGATATTATATCGCTGAGCTTGTACAATGGAAAAGATAATCTCATGGGCGAAAATAGCAATGCTCAAGTTAGCATTACACCCCCCGCTTCCTTTAGCGACAAGCTGACAGAAAATACCCGCTGGGGAAACAACGGATTAAGTCTACGTTGGGGCAGGCAATGGAATGAACGTTATTACACAAACGTGATTTTTTCGGGCTCTGATTTTTTCCGCGATTATAACTTTCAATACAGTTACGAACTCGATACTGCCGGAACGGACATCAGCCAGACATTTGCCCTTGATCAGGATAATACCATCAGCGATACAAACTTTACTATTGAAAATGAATGGCAGGTCAGTAAAAACATTCATCTCGATTTTGGATTGTCGGCCATCGAACATAACATCTTGTACAACACAACTTCTAACCAGCAGGTGATAGACGAACGCGAAGATGTTGGAAACATTACCAGTCTGTATGCAACTTCTAAATTCTTTATCAAGACTAAGTTGAACCTATCCATAGGGGCTCGTATCAATTATCATGAAATCAATGATGAAACTTATTTCGAACCTCGCGCTAATCTTTCCTACAAAATCAATGAACGATTCAATCTGAAGGCAGCGTATGGAAAATATTTCCAATTCGTAAACCAGGTGCAGTACGATGATCCGTACAACGGCATTCAAAATTTTTGGGCATTCTCTAATAAGGATGGTATACCAACAGTGTCATCGCATCATTATATTCTTGGCGGGTCGTATAAGGTTGGCACTTTCCTTTTCGACCTGGAAGCTTATTACAAAGACCTGGAGGGTGTAACCGAATTTAATCCGATTCCATTCTTCGTTAAAGATCAACTTCTTAACCTTGAATTATTTTTAAATGGGAAAGGGCGAATGAGGGGAATCGACTTTCTAGTGGAGAAAGAAATCGGAAAGCACAAAGGTTGGATCGGATATTCACTCAGCCAGTCACTTGGTTCATTTCCTTCCGTAGACCAGGGAACGTATTACCCATCGCCTTATGATCAAACCCATGAGTTTAAAGCTATTTACATGGTGACGTTGGGAAAATGGAACTTGTCTGCCAACTGGATTTATGGAACAGGGCGTCCGTATCCTGAATTCGATGTCCTCTATTTTCGCGACTCCAACGGGGCCGTGGAAGATTTTGTGGTAATCAAAGACAGAACAAATTTTAAGCGCCTTCCAGACTACCACCGGTTAGATATTGCCGGGGCGTACAATTTTCGATTTGGAAAATTCTCAGGCGAGGTCGGCCTTTCAATATTTAATGTGTACGCGCGTGAAAACGTAAAAACACGCAAGCTGAACGTTGAACTGCTTAAGGGCGCTCTCGGATCAACCAGTCTGGTATTACCCACCCCAACTTACCGCGACCTGGTGCTCATTGGGTTTACGCCTAGTGTGTTTGTATCAATTTCATTTTAGGGAAATTGTTTGAAATGAAGCTAAAAAGCTAATAATCAAAACTTTTTTAAATCTTCTGGTAGGGTAAAACCCTGGTCGCCTGTATTACTCATTGAAACCAGACAATGGGTAAAAAATCAACGATAGGGCAAGATCAACCGCACGATGCAATTGAAAGGAAAATCCTGGAAACTACTTCTGCGTTCCTAGTTCCTGAAAATTTATCCCGGCAGGAGATCTGGTCACACATCGAAAACCGCATTTCAAAACAGCCAGCCGCTCAGGTTGTCTCTTTCCAACTCAACGCTTTCCTACGAATAGCTGCGTCTGTTTTAGTATTCTTTCTGGCAGGATTCGCTATTTATCAATCGCAAGAAGTTTCCATTCAAACTGCTTTCGCAGAACACAAAACCATCACCTTGCCCGATCATTCAATCGTTGAACTTAATGCAGGCTCTTCTCTTGCATACAATAAACTCACCTGGCCGCTAACTCGAAAAGTATATTTCACCGGAGAAGGATTATTCAGTGTAGCGAAGGGAGACAAATTTGAAGTAGTCAGCCCGAATGGAATTACGCAGGTACTGGGGACTGAGTTCAATCTTATCTCAAGAGATAATCTTTACCGCGTAGCATGTCTCGAAGGAAAAGTACGCGTAAGTAACACAGAAGCTTCTTCACAAATTATTCTTACTCCGGGATTACAAACAGAATTGCAACAAAATGTTCTTTCTGCTGCACGGTCTTACAACGAAAATATTACCTCCTGGAAAACG
>JANNQJ010000213.1:0-4718 GCA_031400675.1 Cyclobacteriaceae bacterium | reverse complement strand
CGGCACTTCGTCCCGATCGCCGAAGCGGGCCACCGCCAGAATAGCGATCGGCTTGACGTTGACCTCCAACTGCGACCTGTAGTTTCTTGCGCAGCAATTCGATTGTTTTTGAAACAAGATTATAAACAGAATCAATGTGCAACTCGGTGACTTCTGCTATTTGCTGGTAAGTCAACTCGTTATAGAATTTTAAGTAAATAATTTCGCGTTGACTCTTTGTAAGAGATTGAACACAATTCTTTAGCCTACTAGTTTGCTCATCTCTGATTTCATTTTCAATTAACACCGATTCTATTGAAGGCATAAATTCGAAAGTCTCATGTTCTTGCAAGGGTGCCAGATGCTTTCGCTTTTCGATATTTTGATGGATCAATAATCTGCGGAAAGACTTAAATAGGTAGGATTTCACAAATTGTATGTTTGATAAACTTTCTCGTCTATTACAAAGTGTGTAGAATAATTCTTGCAAGCAGTCCATCGCCATATCATGATTGTGACATGTGTGCATACCGTAGTTATAAAGGCAATGAACATATTTTTTATAAAGCATGGATAGTGCCAGTTCATTACCAGCCTTGAAATTGTTCCAGAGCACTTCATCGGTTATCGAACCTTTTCCTGAGGAAACTTTACTCTTATTTGGAATGACGAAATCGGAATTGTTCAACATCTCTAAATAATTTGGTAAATACTTCTATTTGCTATTAAGATTATCCTTTATAGAACCTTTTTGTAGAGTTTCTTGGTATTAATTTTGAATTTAATATGGTCCTCTCCAAAAGAAAGTTGTGTCGCTTTTTTTCCACCAGCTTAAAAAGTATGGTGGCAGCTTCTCTACCCATTTCATAGGCCGGCTGTGTAATAGTAGTTAAAGAGGGATTTAACAGAGCCGCAGTTTGAGAATTAGAGAAACATACTATTTTAACATCTCTTGGAATTTTTAACTTTAATTCCTTACATACTTCGTAGGTGGAAATAGCAAGCTTCTCAACTGAGGCAAATATTGCATCAGGCCTGTTTTTTCTCCGTAACAGTTTTCTAATAGACTCACTATTTTGTACGTCATCTCCATTACATGATACTACCAAGCTATTATCCTTAGCTATCCCATTCTGTTTCAAAGCTTCGAGATATCCATTCATTCGCTTCTTGTTGATAGAAAGACCTGGCGAGGTTGATAGAAAGGCTATCCGCTTGCACCCATTTTGAATAAGATGTTCGGTTGCATGGATACCACTATTATAATCATCCGTGGTAACCTTAGGTACGTCAATGTGCTCCGCCACTCTGTCAAAAAAAACAAGTGGCATTTCAATTAATTCTTCCAGGTGAGTTGTGTTCGAAGTCTGCTCTGAAAGTGAAATCATTATACCATCCACCCTACGATTTTGCAATAACTTGATAATGGCCACTTCTTTTTGCATATCCTCATGAGTGAGGTAAATCAATACATGAAATCCTTTTTCCTGTGCAATAGATTCAATACCACTAATAACTGGTCCAAAAAAATCATTGACCACTTCTGGAATTACTACAGCAATGGTTTTACTTTTTTGCCTTCGCAAACTGCTTGCAAAGGGATTTACCTGATAATTCAATTCTTTTGCCTTGGCAAGTACCGCACTTTTTGTTCCAGTGCTTATCTCGTGGCTATCACTCAACGCTTTTGAAACTGTTGAGATGGATAGATTCAGCGCTTTTGCTAGTTGTTTAAGAGTCATAGGTTAGTAGAATTCCAGTGATCTATCCTGACGAGGTAAAGCAAATTCGTAAAAATTTTATCAGGAATTACGAAAACTTACGAAAACGATGTAGTAGATAAATAGCTCACGATACGCAGGTGCTGCTTCGGTTACTACTAACTTTATATGAGTTAAGAAACACCAGAAATGAAAAATGACGAAACAGATCAAGTGGTAGATAGAATACTCGATGCCATTGAAAACATGATACCGAGCTACATGGAAGATCCTGCTGATAAAAGTATTTCAAATGGAAATGTTGCAGCTTGTATTATAGATGATATGGGTAACGTGTATGGAAAAATGTACGGCACAAACAAACCAAGATTGCGGCAATCGTATAGAGTAGCATGGACAAAGGCAAGCCAGGTGTGGCTGACGGGCGTAAGAACAGGAGAGTATGAGCGAATGGTTTTCAATAAACAAATAGGAGAAAATGCAAACGGTATTGAAGCTCCTGATTTAATTGGATGGGAGGGAGGACAGCCATTAGCGATGACGAATGGTAAAATACTGTCGGTAGGCTTTAGTGGCTTCAGAGGTGTAACCGATCTTGAGATAATGGTGAAAGCTCTGGCCATTGCTGATAAAAACTAATACCTAAATACTATAATATCAAATGAACTACGTAGCAAATTCGCAACGCTATCAAGGTATGGAATACCGAAGATGTGGCAACAGCGGTTTAAAATTACCTGCCATTTCTCTAGGCCTATGGCACAATTTCGGTCATATCGATAAATTAGATAACGCCCGCAATATATTACGACTTGCGTTTGATAGTGGTATCACTCATTTTGACTTAGCGAATAACTACGGCCCACCTGCTGGGTCTGCTGAAGAGAATTTTGGAAAGATTTTTAAAGATGATTTTATCCCTTACCGTGACGAACTCATCATCTCTTCAAAGGCCGGTTGGGGTATGTGGCCCGGGCCTTATGGTGATTGGGGTTCAAAAAAATATCTCATAGCCAGTCTGGATCAAAGTTTAAAGCGAATGGGACTCGAGTATGTGGATATCTTTTATCATCACCGCCCCGATCCGGAAACACCACTTGAAGAAACGATGGGAGCACTTGACTTAATGGTGCGACAGGGGAAAGCGCTCTATGTGGGAATATCCAGCTACCAACCGGAAGAAGCAGCAAAGGCAATTGGAATACTAAAACAATTGGGGACACCTTGCTTAATTCATCAACCCAAATATTCGATGTTTGAACGGTGGGTAGAGAATGTCTTGTTGGATGTTTTAGATAAGAGTGGCGTTGGGTGTATTCCTTTTTCTCCCCTGGCACAAGGGCTGCTCACGAATAAATATCTAAAAGGAATTCCACAAGATTCAAGAGCATCCAGTCATCGTGGTAACGGAGCCATTGATGAAGATCATATCTCCGAAGAGAAGATTAATAAAGTGAGGCAATTGAATATTTTGGCAGAAGCGCGCGGACAGAACCTTGCGCAAATGGCGCTCGCCTGGATATTAAAGGATAAACGCATCACTTCGGTGCTCATTGGTGTAAGCAGACCAGAACAGGTAACCGATTCAATTCGCTGCCTTGAAAACTATTCTTTTACAAATGAAGAACTCAATAAAATCAACGCGATTCTGAAGTAGAAGTAAATGGACCTTTCTATCAATTAAATTATGAATACACATCTTAACGTCCAACATAGAACTACTCTTTTCCGGTTCGTTCTATTGCTCATTTGCATCGCGGGTAATTTCAATGCCTTTCATTGCATGGCACAAAAACAGAAAACTGAAAAACAGAAGTTGCCCATCACCTTGTCGCTTAACGCCTTTTCGTTTAACGATACCTTGATGGCGCGTGATCCCCGCAACAATCAACAAGTATTTACTTTGTTTAATCTGCTGGATTGGTGCGCTACCCAAAATATCAAAGCACTTGATCCAACAGCGTATTACTTCCCCACTTATCCGGAAGTGCCTTCGGATGAATACTTGAAAAAATTTAAGGGCCATGCCGCTGAGTTGGGCATTGTTATCTCAGGCACGGGCATCCGAAATAATTTTGCTTCACCTGATCCTAAGGTTCGTGCAGAGGGAGTGGAGCGAGCAAAGAAATGGATAGTAGCTGCTTCCAAAATGGGCGCTCCCATTGTCCGTGTATTTGCCGGTGAAATTCCCAAAGGCTATGAGAACAGATGGAATGAAGTTGCAGGATGGATGATTGACTGTTTTAACGAGTGCGCTGTCTACGGAGAAAAATATGGAGTTAAAATCGGCATTCAAAACCATGGTGATATGTTGCAAACTGCAGAGCAATGTATTTACGTGCTCGATAAAATCAATTCCAAGTGGGTGGGACTTATTCTCGATACAGGCAGTTTCAAAACAGAAGATCCATACAAAGACATTGAACGCGTTATTCCTTACGCGATTAACTGGCAGGTGAAAACGAGCGTGTTTGGTTTAGAGAGCGAAGTCTCAACAGATTACAAACGATTGATTACGATCATAAAAAATGGCGGCTACAAAGGCTATCTACCTGTTGAAACACTTCGCGTAAAAGGTAAACCGTACGATCCATTTGCGTTGGTTCCGGCAATGCTTAATGAATTGAACGCTTCAATCAGTGAAGTCTACAAATAATTTCCATTAGATATTAGTTTAATGAGCTAAACATAAAATACAATGAAAAACATCAGTCTAATTATTCATGCAATTATATTTTTCCTTCTTAGCCTCCTGATTTTTCCTGCCGCAGTGGCACAAGTCAAAAGTAGTGGATATGCTTTTGAGCAAAATGTTAAATTAGGCCGAGGAGTTAATGTTATTGGTTATGACGCTGCCCTTTGGAAAGACTTTTCAAATGGTCGCTTCAAAGAAAAATACTTCCAGATGATAAAAGATGAAGGGTTTTCAAGTATCCGAGTTAACCTTCATCCATTTAGGCATATGGATAACAAGTATACCATCAGCCCCAAATGGTTGGAAACTCTTGACTGGGTTGT
>JANNQJ010000212.1:0-1982 GCA_031400675.1 Cyclobacteriaceae bacterium | reverse complement strand
CTGCGCCAGCAATCAGCATGGTCGGCCCCTCGGTATTCACTACGCCCTCTTGTTGTGCAGGGTTTAGGTGTTCTAAGTAATCCATCAAGGGCGCAAATTAGACCGCAGATTTTTATGATTACGCTGATTGCGCAGATTTTTTTCCTCAGTCATTTATGGTTGCGTGTGCACTGATTCTTTCGTAACAATTTTGTTGATATGTATAACTCGTCTACTTTTGGTAAACCAATTCTCATTTGAGCGTACAATCTTCATCTCAATTTCTTTCTTCATTTCAGGATGATGGTTTTGTAACAACGGCTGCCGAGCCCTGGTTTAAAGTAAAGGTTCAACTCATTCAGCAGTATTTTCATTCTTTCGTTACCAATGTATCGGGCAAGGTTGATGATATCATCTTTATCGATTTATTTTCAGGTTCTGGGCTATACTCTATTGGCCATAAAAAGGAATTGTTTGCTGCTACGTGTCTGGCTTCATTGCAGACTGAGCTTCCGGTATCTAAATGGGTTTTTTGTGAGCACTCTCCTGAAAATGCCAAGGCATTGAAAGTCAGGGTAAATAAATATTTCAGGGGAAAAAACGTGGTGATTTTCGAATCGAAGCCCGATCAGGCTATTGATAAGTTTCGTTCCTATGTTCCTCAGTCGAAAGGCTCATACAAGGTGGCAGTGTTTTGTGTAGTTGATCCTTTCTCCATAGATATTCCGCTTACTACTATTAACGCATTGAATGACATTGGCTTTAGCTTCTTGATACCCTATACCTTTAGTCTGAATAGCAGACTGGACTACAGATTTTATATAAAAGAACAAAAGGACAAACTCATTAAATACCTGGGTGGATTAGATGATAAACTCAGGGAAGCGAAAAGCAATCACGATTTTTACAAACGATTGGTGAGAGCGCAACAGAATAGTATGCTCATGTTGGGACTTAACACTTCTTTATCTGTTCATAAATTGGATTCAGGCTTGATGGAGATGCCGTATTACTATACAGGTTTCTTCTCGAAGCAATTATCACCTAAAATTGTTCAGCAAGAAGTATTGGTTGAATCACATCACCAATTCGAGTTATTTTAAGAAGCCTGAAGGAAAAAATGTAATTTTGTGCCATGATCAAAGTAGGAGATGTATTAGTATCGGATGACATCAAAGAGAAAGAATTCGTTTGTAATCTCGAAAAATGCAAAGGTGCCTGTTGTGTAGAAGGTGATTACGGTGCGCCTTTGGAAGAAGATGAACTTGAAATTCTGAAACAGATTTATCCACAGGTAAAACCCTACCTGACTCAGGAAGGAATAAAAGCCATTGAAGAACAGGGTACACATGTGCTGGACGATGATGGGGATTTATCAACACCAACCATTGGTGGTAAAGAATGTGCGTACTCAATATATGATGCCAAAGGAGTTTTAAAATGTGGCATTGAACAGGCCTATTATGATGGTAAAATTGGATGGAAGAAACCGATCTCCTGTCATTTATACCCGATTCGCATCACCAAAAAGAAAAACTTTGAAGCCGTTAACTATCACAAGTGGGATATTTGCTCTGCGGCATGTACGCTCGGGAAAGAGCTTGGAGTCCCGTTGTATAAGTTTTTAAAAGAGCCACTCATCCGAAAGTACGGACAAGCGTGGTATGAAGAACTCGTTGTTGTTATCGAGTCAACTGAAAATAACAAGTAATATTTTTTACTCATACCGAATACTATCCACAGGGTTAGCCAATGCTGCCCTAATCGTTTGAATGGCTACCGTTAGCAAGGTAACGACCAACAATGCTATAACAGGGATCGCAAAGAGCCAGAGAGTAAGTGTAAGGCGAACAGAAAACTCAGCAGTCCATTCATTGGCAATATACCAAGCAATTGGAGTAGCTATTAAAGCAGCAATCAATACAATTACAATGTACTCTCGCCACAGTAACACCAAAACAGAAGATGAGCTGGCTCCAAGTGTTTTTCGGATGCCGATTTCT
>JANNQJ010000211.1:0-4069 GCA_031400675.1 Cyclobacteriaceae bacterium | reverse complement strand
CAACAGATGAACCCCAGGCAAATTCTCCCGGTACATCGGCAATAGGTCCACGACAAGACTTTACATATACTAACTCAGTCATCTGTCAAAAAACGGCCCACTCGAGATAGGCCAGAACGTCAACTGAACTCATCCAGTTGCAGGCAATGTTTTGACCATCTCCTGCTTCACCTGCTATATCGTTATCGTTTAAATCACTACCATAAATTCTGATGGCTAACGCACCTGGATCGCTCATCAGTTTTACTCCGTTTCTATTTACTGGTGTTGTTTGGCCTGCTGCTGAGTGCATAAAGTTACCCACAGTTGTAGAAATAAACCGCTGTGCCTGTTGAGCGCGGGTAAGCCTGTTTAAAAACTCTACATATTGCTCCTGCGATATTTCATATTTCATAGAATAAAAGTCATTAAAGCCTTTTGGAAATGCCGCGGGTAAGACTTGCGAAGTGACATTGTTGAAATCATCTGGGGTAGTCATGCCGGTACCGTTATTATTGTGTAAATCCGCAGCTCCACCCCCCCCAAGAGTAAGCAGCGGTCCAGTATACTCTGACGTAATTTGAAAAGGGCTGTTACTTCCTTGAGTTCTAAATTGACCTATAATAGTTGGGTTGCCATCACCAACATAAAAGCTTCCCTGAGGAATGTACACCATTTCAATGGCCATCACCGTAACCTCTACGCGGTCATCATCAGCCAGACCATCAACCCCATAATTCCATTGTAAACTGACGGAAGTATAATTAACATTTGCCTGCGCAAACGTGGCACTCGCGTACAGGAATACTCCTTTGGCTCCACCTGCACCTGTATCATTAATACTGGAAATAGTAGATCCCACAGGAACAGTGTGTCCATCTCCTGCTCCACTGCCGTCTACATAATTTAATGTGGCATGGTTCCAAACGATGGAGTTCTTTAAGCGATATTTTACAAATATCCAGGCCGCATCCCAGTTGGAGGGGCCTACGTTTGTACGCCATGAGTTGCTCCACGCGATGTCGAAATCAACTGTAGTATAGTTTAAGGCTGTATTTGGCGTTGCCGATAGCGAAACATTGGATACAACAATGTCATTGCCAAAACAGATTGAAGTAGCCACAGCTAATCCAATGGAGAATACATATTTTTTCATCGTAAGTCTAGTTTAATCAATGCAGAAACAAATATAACATAGACTATTCAAAGGAATAGTCACCAACCTCGATTTAAACAATGTACTCAAGTCGACCATCTCTCATTTTATGCTCAAGAACAACCAGTTTCAGAGCTTTTAATTTGCAATATAATGAAAAGCAAGGTTTTGAAGGGTTTTAGCAACTAATTTTGTGCTGCATTCCCTTTACCAAATGGTTGTTTTTTAGTTATTTTATCCAAATCTTAAACAAATTGAGTTATGTCAAAAGGTCAAGACAAAAAGAAGGAAACTAAAAAAGCTCCTAAAAAAACCATGTTGGAAAAACGGGCGGAGAAAAGAGCTAAAAAAAGTTAATCAATAAGTCCTTCCAGTATTTTACCCCAACTTGTCGGGGTAAAATACTAAAACATTTTCAATGCAATTCAATATTGCTTATGAAATATATACTCTTTTTGTCCTTTCTAATAACATCTGTTGACTTCAGTTTTAGCCAAACTGTTGCACATGAAACTTCAGTGAACTTCACAAAATTAGAATGGTTGATTGGAACGTGGAATAGAACCAATGTCTCGAAGCCAGGAAGATCAGCACATGAGAGATGGGAGAAAATAGATCAATATATTCTAAAAGGATATGGAGTGACTATGCAAGGAAAGGACACCGCATTTGTAGAAAAGATTACGATCCTGATAAAAGAAAATGAAATCTATTACGTGGCGAATGTTCCAGAAAATAAGCAACCGGTTTATTTTAAGTTAATCGAGATAAATAATACCGGCTTTGTTTGTGAAAACCCCGAGCACGATTTTCCTAATAGAATATCGTATCAGTTAAGCGGCACCAATCTTAAAGCTCAGACTTCAGGAAGCGATAAATCATTTGAATATCTATTCCAAAAGGAATGATCTTACGCACTTGCTCAAACACTAATTTCTAACGCTCTCAATCAGGCGATTCATGCCACAGGATATAAATGAGTTCCCATTTTTGTATTTCAGGTAATATTTGCGGATCATTAACTTTTTAAGATTGGTCGAATCGTTGCATTTTGATGAAGAGTCGCCCTTAAAAATTTATGATGGAAGATATTCTGTTATTTATTGATCTGTTCAATCCGGAAGCTATCATACAATGGGGTGGATTAGCATTGCTGTTAACAATCATTTTTATTGAGACAGGAGTATTCTTTGGTTTTTTTTTGCCAGGAGACTCACTTGTTTTTACTGCGGGCCTTTTAGCCAATAGCAAGCATATAGATTTACCAATTTTTGTGTTGTTGATCCTATTGACTTTAGCTGCGGTGGCCGGATCTACAGTGGGCTATTTTACGGGTCGCTGGGCCGAACTGTATTTAAAGACCCGCCCAGAAAATTTCTTTTACCGTAGAAAGTTTATTGATATAGCTCGGGATTTTTATACCAAGCACGGTATGATGGCCTTTATATTTGGGCGTTTCCTGCCAATTGTTCGCACGTTTATCCCTATAGTGGCAGGTATAATCAGAATCGAACCTAGGAAATTCTTTATTCTTAACATTACGGGAGCTTCAATCTGGATCGCCTCTTTATGCCTGGCAGGCTATTTTTTGGGGAAACTGTTTCCCGGAATCATTAATAGCCTGGATCTGATAATTCCGGCACTCATTATTATAACTGCGGTCCCGGTATATATGCTCTGGAGAAAGCAACGAACTGAGCCCTCCTAACACTCTCAAAATTAATACGTTAAACTTCCTTCTAATCACCCATTTTGAGGGATAAACCAAATTCCTCTCAATAATTTACACTGAATGTGTCTTTAAGAATGTCTCTGCATTATAAGATCAATTTAGCATAAGAATAAAGTTTTGTGTGGGGCATGAAAGCCCAAACGTAATTGACTAAACAGCTTATTATTTGATCGTTAAGGCATTATTTTTTCTCACTTTCGAGATTAAATTTTGTTATACAGTCATAAACCCATTAGTTTAGCGCCACTACTTGTAGGGCTGAGTTTCTATGAGATGTTTAACAATAAATTACACAAACCTTTAACACCTAAATCTAACTATGAAAACTTCAAATTCTTTGTCGGATAGCCTGAAGTCAGTTTTTGCTGCTGTTGTTATACCGTTAGAAATCCTGATCGCTATTTTGTTTTATGTCTATGTACTGGGCGATCCATCCAACTTTCAGGGAAACAATCCTGAAAATCACCCGCTCCAGGGAAATTATTTCGCTATTGTTTACAAAGGAGGTTACATCGTACCTGTTCTTATCGGTATGTTAATGATGACAATCACTTTCGGCATTGAGCGCTTGATCACTATTACAAGAGCCAAAGGAAAAGGAAGTGTTCAAAAGTTTGTTCAAAAGATTGTTCACATACTACCTACTGGTAATATCGCTCAAGCAATTGCAGAATGTGATAAGCAAAAAGGATCGGTAGCGAACGTGGTAAAAGCTGGGCTTGTTAAATTTAACGAACTTCAAAACAGCAGTTTGGACCCTGATAAGAAAGTTGTATTGGTTCAGAAGGATATTTCAGAGACAACTCAATTAGAGATGCCGATGCTGGAAAGGAATCTGGTGATCTTAGCAACTATTGTTTCGATTGCTACACTCCTTGGTCTTCTTGGAACTGTAATGGGTATGATCAAGGCGTTTGCCGCGTTGGCAACTGCCGGTGCTCCTGACTCTGTCGGTCTTGCTAACGGTATTTCTGAAGCCTTGATTAACACAGCATTGGGTATCGGAACTTCAGCGCTTGCCATTATTCTCTATAACTATTTTACAAGTGCCATTGATTCACTGACTCACGCTATCGATGAAACAAGCTTTAGCATTATTCAGAATTTCACTGCAGGTGCGAAAAAGTAATTACTCATAAAAAAATTGAATTATGTCTGGATTTAGAAGCGCCCCCCCAATTGATATGACACCGATGGTGGAT
>JANNQJ010000210.1:0-2093 GCA_031400675.1 Cyclobacteriaceae bacterium | reverse complement strand
GTTGAACGGCAAACCGGATTCATGGATCCGATCATTCCAGATGATGTGAAAGATCTATTGGATTGTGACGTCTTTGTTTTTATTCCAATCAGTGACTATGAGATATCGTTGGATACTCTTAAGTATCTGAAAAAGAAAAGTAAGGGGACTATAATTTTTGATGCACATGGACCCACCACTGCTTGTTTAGCCAATGGCGAGCGCCAACGGAAATTTTGGATTGATCGGGATCAATGGCTACCTTATATACATGTGCTGAAAATGAATTTAGAAGAAGCTCAGGCTTCCTGGTTTAAGAAAGAATATGAACGACAGGATTTTACAATTTCTGAAGAACCAGATAGGGAAGAACTACTAAAATTTGCGACACACTGTATTAATCTGGGAGTAAAGTGCGTCTGTGTAACAGTTGATTCCAGGGGTTGCCTTGTGTATTACAAAGTCAGGGGTAAGATCAAAGAGGTGATGGTGCCGGCCGTAAAAGTTAATCAAGTGATTGATACCACTGGCTGCGGTGATTCCTTTGCAGGCGGTGTTGGATTTGGACTACTTCAAGTGCCTGGCGATTATATCAATGCAGTGCGTTATGGAAATGCATTGGGCGCGCTTAGAACTCAAGGAAAAACATTTGCGGTATTTAAATCTCTCGCAGAAACTGATAAAATTATTCGCGAAGCCTATTTTTAACTTATTAAAATTCATTAAAGTGATTAAAGCTATAATATTCGATTTGGATGGTGTTATTGTAGACACAGCGCATTATCATTACCTCGCCTGGAAACGGTTAGCTATTGAATTAGGCTTTGATTTAACACTCGATCAAAATGAATTATTAAAAGGAGTAAGCAGAATGCGATCTCTGGAGATTATTCTTGATTTGGGTGGAATAAAATTGTCAGCGACTGAGATGGAACGAGTTGCTAATAAGAAGAACGGTTGGTTTGTAGAGTATGTAAATACAATGAAACCAGAGGAGATTTTCCCTGGGGTAAAGGAACTGCTGAAAAGTATGCGATCAAAGGGACTGAAAGTGGCATTGGCTTCCAGTAGTAAAAATGCTCCTGCTGTAATTCGTTTACTGAATATTGAAAACGAATTTGATGCAGTTGTAGATGGTAACATGATCGTACATAGCAAACCAGATCCTGAAATATTTCTATTGGCAGCTAAAAAGCTTGAGATCGATCCGGCATCATGCGTAGTGTTTGAAGATGCTGAGGCTGGTGTTGAAGCAGCTCTTGCTGCAGGAATGAAATGTGTTGGAGTAGGATCTGCTGAGCAATTAGGAAAGGCCAACCTTGTAATTGCAAAGACAGGAGATTTTAAACTCCAAAACCTTAAACTCTGAATTTTGAACTGAATTTTTATGAAACAATATCTTAAGCACCACGAGTGGCATATTATTGAAGAAGGTTTTGATCCACACCTCAATCGTATTTCCGAAAGTGTATTCAGTATTGGTAATGGCCGCATGGGTCAACGTGCCAATTTTGAAGAAGACTTTTCAGGAGATACACATCAGGGAACTTATGTAGCCGGGGTCTATTATCCTGATAAGACGCGTGTTGGGTGGTGGAAAAATGGATATCCAGAATACTTTGCTAAAGTATTAAATGCACCTAGCTGGATTGGAATCAAACTAAAAATCGGAGACCACGTTCTCGATTTGGCAAAATGTAAAGTCGAGAATTTTGTTCGGGTGCTGGATATGAAACAAGGACTTCTTCACCGTTCATTCAAAGCAACTTTTTCAGATGGAAAGAAGGTAGCTATTGATTCAAAACGTTTTTGTTCTATGGCTGATGGTGAGGTAGGAGCAATTCGGTATTCAATAACACCACTTAATTTTTCTTCGGCTGCTTCAATTACTCTTGCTGTTGATGCCGATGTTGTAAACAAGGATTCCAATTATGATGAAAAATTCTGGGAAGAGGTAGATCAGGAGTCTCAGATGGGCTGGGCTGTTGTTACGGTGCAAACCAAAAAGACATTTTTCCACGTATGCACAGGAATGGAGTATGACCTTGAAACAGAAGGTAAACTGATCAAAGGAAAGGTATTTACGAATACAAGAGAAAAATACGCAGATAATG
>JANNQJ010000209.1:0-3712 GCA_031400675.1 Cyclobacteriaceae bacterium | reverse complement strand
AGCCCCCCGAGTACTCGGGGGGCTTTTTTTTCTCTTATCCATATAGCTGGCAAGTATATTGCTATTTTTGATTGGGTTCATTTTATGGTAATCCTATGCGAAACGTTCTTTTGGCGGGTATTCTGATAATTAATTGTGCTTCATACGTGAATGCTCAGCCCACCGAGGACATATTACCAGCCGAAAAAATTATTGAACTTATACCCGATAAGGTAAAAGATTTCTATCTAATCGATGATGCTCAAAGCAAACTAATAAAGGTTGGCACCCTTCGTTACTCGATGGCTGAGAAAAACTTTTCTGCCAACAACAAGCGGTCAATTAAAATACTGTTGTTTGATTACAAGGAAGCCCCTATTATGTACAATCAGGCTACCCGAAAATTCAGCACCTTTACCCCTGTTGAGTCGGATTCACTCATCATGAGATCGGTATTGATGGCTGATTGCACTGGATGGGAATCATACAATGTCAACAGAAAGAATTCCCAAATTCTATTAGGAGTGTGCAATCGCTTTTTTCTAACCGTGGAGGGAACAAATGTTGACCTGGAATTTTTAAAAAAGGTAGTTCAGAATTTTAAATTCGAAACCTTTCCGAAGTAATCTCTTGATATTTTATTTATTGAATCATCTTCAATAACGTACTTAACCTGTTCTTTAGATTTCTCCTGTCTATAATGAAATCAAGGAAGCCATGGTCCAGCACAAATTCGGCACTTTGAAAACCCTTCGGTAAATCTTTCCCGATCGTTTCACGAATCACACGGGGTCCCGCAAAACCAATTAGTGCTCCTGGTTCTGCAATATTAAAATCACCGAGCATAGCATACGATGCTGTAACACCTCCTGTAGTAGGGTCCGTCATTAAAGAGATGTATGGAATCTTTGCCTGATCCAATTGAGCAATCTTAGCTGATGTTTTAGCCATTTGCATCAGTGATAATCCGGCCTCCATCATTCGGGCACCGCCAGAACGGGAGACCATCAGGAAGGGCTTGTTGTTTTTCAAACTATGATCCATCGCGCGGGCAATTTTCTCACCCACTACCGAGCCCATGGAACCTCCAATGAAACTAAAATCCATGCAGGCAATCGTGATATCAAGTCCGTCCATTTTACCATATCCAGTACGAACGGCATCTTTTAAATCTACTTTTGCTTGCGTTTCCTTAATTCGTTTTGGATAAGGCTTTGTGTCTTTAAACTTTAGTGGATCGGCTGATTCCATATTCGGATCGAGCTCCGTGAATTCATTATTATCAAAGAGAATTTCGAAATACTCTTTCGATCCAACCCGCACATGATATTCTTCTTCCGGAACTACGTATGCATTGTTTTTAAGCTCACGCGTGTGGATAATTTTTCCTCCAGGTGATTTAAACCAAAGCCCATCGGGCACTTCACGTTTTGATTCGGTGGGGGTAAGAATTCCTTTATCTGTTCGGTTAAACCACGACATATCAGTTCAAGATTTAAAATTCAAGGTTCAAAGTTTTGCCCACTCCCTGCTACGCAAGATCAATGGCTGCATCTAAGTACACGTCTTGAATTGCGTTTAAAATTTCTACGCCTTCTTTCATTGGACGCTGGAAGGCTTTTCTTCCGGAGATCAATCCCATGCCACCAGCACGTTTGTTAATGACTGCTGTACGAACTGCATCCACTAAATCGCTTGCCCCTTTTGATTCACCACCGGAGTTGATCAGGCCTGCTCTGCCCATGTAACAATTTGCTACCTGGTATCGACACAGGTCAATTGGATGATCAGAAGTAAGTTGTGTGTAGATACGCTCATCTAATTTGCCATAGGTACTGCCACCAGTATTCAACGCCTTATACCCACCGTTATTTTCAGCCAGCTTTTGCTTAATGATATCAGCCTGAATAGTAACGCCTAAGTGATTTGCTTGTCCTGTCAAGTCGGCTGAGACGTGATAATCTTTTCCGTCTTTTTTAAACGCGTTGTTTCGGGTGTAGCACCAAAGAATAGTAGCCATCCCAAGTTGATGAGCACGTTCAAAAGCTTTTGCAACCTCTTGTATCTGGCGTGTTGAATTATCGGAACCGAAGTAAATAGTAGCACCTACTGCAACCGCTCCTAAATTCCACGCGTCTTCTACCGATCCAAACATAATCTGGTCGGCTTTATTGGGGTAGGTAAGAAGTTCGTTATGATTAATCTTAACAATGAAAGGAATTCTGTGTGCATATTTTCTGGACATAATACCCAATGCCCCGAATGTAGTAGCAACCGCATTGCAGCCACCTTCAATAGCCAGTTTGATAATATTCTCTGGATCAAAATACAACGGGTTCTTAGCAAAGGAGGCCCCTGCACTATGCTCAATTCCCTGGTCGATTGGCAGTATGGACAGGAAGCCAGTTCCACCCAATCTTCCGCGGTCAAACATGGCCTGAAGGCTTCTTAAAACCTGCGGACTTCGGTTTGAATTAATGAATACTTTATCTACAAAATCACTAGAAGGTGTGTGGATCTGACTCGTAGAAATTGTTTTGCTTTTGTGATCGAGTAGGTACTTGGCGTCTTTGCCTAAAAGCTTTGCAATATTGCGTTTTGCCATGGGTTAATTTTCAGTGGACGACAAAGTTATTAATTATTTAATAGTATGCTACCCCCATAAATCCCCCCAAAAGGGGAGACATAAGGGGGGGTATAAAAAAAGCCCCCCGAGTACTCGGGGGGCTTTAACTATATTCTGATGATTATATCTTTTCCTTGATACGGGCAGATTTGCCTTGACGACCCTTCATGTAGTACAATTTCGCTCTGCGGACGCGGCCTTCTTTTACCACCTCAATTTTATCAATGCTGGGTGATGAAGTAGGGAAAATTCTTTCTACACCTACGCCATTGGAAATCTTACGCACGGTAAAAGTTTCTCCATTGGAACTTGACCCTCTGCGCTGGATTACTACGCCCTGAAACTGCTGGATTCTCTCCTTAGCTCCCTCTTTTATTTTCACGTGAACATTTACAGTATCTCCGGCTTTAAAGGCAGGGAGTCCGTCACGCACTTTTGCGTATTCCTGTTCAACAACTTTAATTAAATCGGCCATAACGCGTTTATTTTCAAAAATGGACTGCAAAGGTATCAAAAGAAATTAGAATTCAGAATGTGGAATTGAGAATTCTTAGCCTAAAAAGGGATAAATCAGCCTTTTTTGAACAGTTCAGGCCGCTTTTTTTGAGTTCGTTCGAGGGCTTGTTCGTGCCTCCATTCCTCAATCTTTGCCTCATGCCCAGAAAGAAGGATTTCGGGCACTTTCCAACTCTTGTATTCAGCCGGGCGGGTATAAACGGGTGGAGCAATCAGGCCATCCTGAAAAGAGTCACTGAGGGCTGAGGTTTCATCAGAAAGTACACCTGGAAGGAGCCTAATCACGGCATCGGAAACCACGGCAGCGGCCAATTCTCCTCCTGAAAGCACGTAATCACCGATACTGATTTCGCGAGTGATTAGGTGTTGGCGCACCCGCTCATCCACACCCTTATAATGGCCACAAAGTATGATGAGGTTTTTTTTAAGGCTGAGTTCGTTAGCAATGGATTGAGAAAGCCGTTCACCATCGGGACTCATGTAAATTATTTCATCGTATTGCTGTTTGGATTTTAATTCAGTCAAACATCGGTCGATGGGTTCGATCATCATGACCATACCGGCCCCGCCACCATAGGCGTAATCATCCAC
>JANNQJ010000208.1:0-3611 GCA_031400675.1 Cyclobacteriaceae bacterium | reverse complement strand
CACCTGCACCTCCATCTTCTAAATCATTTTCCTGAATTTCCGGCAACAGTTTTTGAAGTGCTTTTGTAAATGCAGCTTTTGAGAAAGAACGATACATTTCTCCCATTCCGGTTTTCCAATATTTCATGGCAACTTTTTGAAACCCCGGCCAGGCAAGGGATTCGCCAAGTTCTGCCAGGTTGATGTCAGATTTTTTGTACCCTTCCCGCTGAAAGGCAAGAACAGCATTGGGGCCAGCCTCTACACCGCCCATCATCATTCGTGTGAAGTGAACACCCAGGAAAGGAAAGTTGGGATCAGGCACGGGGTAGATGAGATTCTTTACCAGGTATTCTTTTTCTTTTTTTAGTTTAAAATACTCCCCTCGAAACGGAATAATTTTTACGTCAACTTTTTTTAAAGTTAAGCGCGCTACTTTATCTGAATAGAGGCCTGCACAATTAATAACAAGCTTAGCTGGATATGTTTTCTTTTGTGTAGACACGGTAACATGATCTGGAAGCAATTGAATATCAATTACTTTTTCATCTAGAATAATTTCACCACCCAGGTTTTTAATAAGTTCTGCATACTTATATGCTACGACTTTATAATCAACAATTCCTGTTTGGGGTACGGAGATACCGGCAATGCCTGCTACATGCGGTTCGAAATCTTTTAGTTCCCCTGCACTCAACATTTTCAAATTGTTAAGTCCGTTTTGTTGGCCGCGGGTAAAAAGATTTTGCAATAAAGGGAGTTCTTTCTCTTCTGTGGCTACCACTATTTTTCCACATAAGTCAAATGGCACTTCATTTTTACGACAAAAATCAATTAATAAATTATAACCATGAATGCAATTAGTCGCCTTCAGACTTCCGGGTTTGTAGTATAGTCCAGAGTGAATGACTCCACTATTGTTACCGGTTTGGTGTTTCGCCAGTTCACTTTCTTTTTCAATTAATGTGACTTTAAGCGTTGCGTCCTTTTGTTTTAGCTGAAGGGCGGTAGCGAGGCCAACAATGCCTCCACCAATAATGATTACGTCTTGCACAGGAGAAATGATTTCCGTGAAACTAAAATGAAAAATTGATTATCAGGCTTTGATGGGCCTGATTCTTACGTTAAGAGATGGTTCCACAATTACAAAATGATTTTTTGGGATCATCGTCCAATGCGCATCTTCAGTAAGTTTCTCGGAGACCACCAAAACTGCCTGGTCATCATCCTCAGGGGCCATCATGTGCGTAACGCCATCTTCCACTACATAGCGACCTCCTTCCGAGTGATATAGCGTGAGGGGGTCCTCATTTGGATTGGTAACGTATCGAGTCCCTACCAGAAAATTCCCATCGGTAACGACCATGTTGAGATACGCTTCTTCTTTAATGTCGTGTTTAGCCATTAATGCTTTTAGTGTATTGAAAGTGTATTCAAATGCTTCTATTACAGCATCGGTAGTAATTACCTTGTGCTCGGTTAAGACTCGGCTGACGAGGAATGCAAAAATATGCTCTGAATCAGTCTGCCCTTTTATCCAATTGTATAATTCATCCGTGAGACCTGAGCGCAAGTCGCGCTTAATTCTTGAGAAGTTTTCTATGCCACCATTATGGGCCATTAATAATGATTTGTATTGAAAAGGATGGCAGTTTGATTCCGATACTTCCCCAACGCTGGCCGCCCGAACATGCGCTATCATGCATTCGGTTTTAATCTTAGGTGATAAATTGCGCAAGTTTCGGTTACTCCAGGCTGGATTCAACGAGACAAACGTGGCGGGCTCTGGGCTGATGTCCTGCGAATACCAGCCAATTCCAAAACCATCACCATTAAGTGGTTCTTCAATTTCTTTAGCATTAATGCTTTGATTGATCAACGAGTTTTTTGGTTTGTATAAAAGGTCCTCAATCGCAATGGAGGTTCCTTTGTAAGCCAACAGTCTGCACATATAATAAATGGTTTTTAGAAATATAGTGATTTTGAATGTCAGGCTTTCGTGCGAGAGGGGTTTTTGTGCAAAATGCCATAGTATCTTGCTTTGGGTATAAAAACCTTAAGTTTCGATGATTATTGGATGGTTAATAATCCTATTTTTGCTTGTTATGCGAACGGGATGTATAATTACCGATTGATGAAAAAGGCTTTACTTTCGACCACCTTGATGCTGGTTTGTATCCTGGTAAGTGCACAGAACTACAAGCAACACCCTCTTTTCATATACAGTTTTACCCGCTATGTACAGTGGCCGGAGCCCTATAATCAAGGTGATTTTGAAATTTTAGTGATGGGTGATTCGCCCATACTGGAAGAGTTAAAAACATTGGCCCAACATAAGAAAGTTGGGGATCGCGCCATTAAGGTCACGAAGATCAACGGTACTACTGAAATCAGGAAATGTAACATGTTATTCATTCCGGCTGATAAATCCGAAAAGTTTAATGAGGTACTCCAAAAAACAGAAATGCACGCTGTGCTTGTTATTACAGAACAAGCCGGACTAGGGGCACGAGGCAGTTGTATTAATTTTATTACAAAAGAGGGAAAATTAGCATTTGAACTTAATCAATCAGCATTTACAAAGCGAAACTTAAAGGCGTCAAACGAAATAACCCGGCTGGCTACTATGATTTAATTTTTTATGGAAAAGGAAAAAAAGAAATTCAGTGTTCGGTTTAGTATTGGTAATAAGATACTTGCAGGTTTTCTCTCGCTCATTATTTTATTCATCATTAATGCTTCCATTATCTTTTTTACAGGAAATAACATTGATAAAGTTGTCGACCAATCTTCGCAAAATATCAGACCCTCCAAAGATGCCATCAATGAATTGATCCTGTTGGTGACCCGATCTAAAATGTTGATCACGAACTGGGTTTATCTTCAAACCAATACAGAAGACAAGCAAGCCTTACGCGACCTTCATAATTTTGATTACCCGGCACTGAAGGAAAAAGTGGCTCTGCTCATGCCAAAGTGGGAGAGTGACAGTCAACGTTGGCTGATGGACACGGTGTTCATTAAGTTTGAGGCGATGATGGAGGCTCAGAAGGAAGTGATGTCGCAACTCGTCACATTCGAAAATTATGAAGACCCGCTGACAAAGCTATTGGCAGAGGATGCTATTGAAAGCCAGATTATTCCACAGACTACTACGATCACTAAATTCTTAGACAAGATTGCAGGTTTACAGGCATCCGTTACTGCAGAGTCTGATGCGGAACTTACCACAGCCACGAAAAATTTAAGAAACATAACCCTGATTCTTTCAGCTATCACGGTTGCCCTCGGTCTCTTCAGTGCATTTTTAATGATTCGTTCCATTACCGTACCGGTGAATTACCTGAAGAGTATCGTTATTAAATTAGGTAAAGGTGAGTTGGTAGAAGATAAGAACACGAAGTTTAACAATGATGAAATTGGTGAGATGGCCTCCGCGATGGATAACCTCGTGAATGGCTTGAAAGACACCACCTCATTTGCAGAGAACATTGGAAAAGGAACATATGCAACAAACTTCAAGCCCTTGAGCGAGCATGATGTATTGGGCAACGCGCTTATTAACATGCGCGATAACCTATCCCGAGTAGCAGATGAGGACAAGAAAAGAAACTGGGCCACCGAAGGCCTTG
>JANNQJ010000207.1:0-25160 GCA_031400675.1 Cyclobacteriaceae bacterium | reverse complement strand
ACATAGATTCCGGCATCGGAAGAACCGGCAGCGATACACTCTTCGATGAGCACCTGCTTACACAACACGGGGTACAAAGCATACGCACCATTTTCTGTTTTTGGTCCCTCCGACCACACGGAGCTAATTCGTCTGAGAGTAATTCCGTGCGTGTCATTGATTTTCAGGTTATCACCTTTCGCATCTTCAATTGAAAAATCTTCCAGGATAATATTTTTTCCATTGCTGATCAGGAGCCCTTGAGCGCCCTCCGTCTGATTTTTAAAAGAAAGGACTGTTTTATCAATGCCCTTACCGCGAATTAAAATGTTGGATTTTCCATCCATCGCCAGACCTTTGGTGAACATGAAATTCCCTTCAGGCAAATCAAGCGTATCGCCATTCTGAATCGTAATCAGTTGGGTTTGTAATTTTTGTTCAATGCTTTGCCAAACACGGGGTACTGATTCTTGTTGCTGAGAACAACCTATTAGGATGGTCGCAAGGGAATACAAAAAATATTTTTTCATGGATTTTCCTGTCATTCTTAAAGGTAAAATTAAAAGGATAAAATTCAAGCAGAAAGCGATCTTGCTCAGAAAGCCATTTTATGCTTTTATGCTATACCTTTGCCTCGTTAAATGAAAGATGAAAAGCGGATCTGTTCTGATTATCGATGATGAAGAAAATCTGCGCAAACTCATGGCGAAGGTGGTCAGGGGCGGAGGGGTATCATGTAGCGGAAACCGCTTACAGTCTCATTAACAAACCAAGAAAATGAAACCTTATTTAATAGTTTTGCTTACCCTGATCCTTACAAAAATTACGCTTGCTCAGGAGGATATTAAACCTTCACCTCTTACCTTCAGTGGCTACCTTGAAACGTATTATGTGTACGATTTTAACGAACCCGAAAATAATACACGACCTTCATTTGTCTACTCGTTCAATCGGCACAATGAAGTGAATCTAAATCTTGGATTCATAAAAGGATCATACAATATCGATAATATACGTGCTAACCTCGCGCTCATGACCGGTACCTATGCAAATACCAACATGGTTAACGAAACCGGTGTTTTGAAAAACATTTTCGAAGCCAATGCCGGTGTTAAACTCTCATCCGCTAAAAACCTGTGGATTGACGCAGGAATTTTCGCTTCACACATTGGTTTTGAGAGTGCCATTGGTAGGGACTCTTGGAATCTGACCCGGAGTATTTTTGCTGACAACACTCCTTATTTCGAAAGTGGAGCTAAAATTTCATACACCACCGACAATGGAAAATGGTTAGTGTCAGGATTATTCCTCAACGGATGGCAGCGCATTCAGCGTGTTGATGGAAATTCCTTGCCTTCTTTTGGAACACAGCTAACATTTAAACCAAATTCTTCGGTTACGTTTAACTACAGCACGTTTATTGGTACTGATAAACCAGATAGCGCACGTCTCATGCGATTCTATCAAAACTTCTACGGAATCTTTCAGTTCCACGATAAAATTGGTTTAACACTTGGCTTTGATTATGGCTCTGAAGAATCCAGCATTGAAAGCGAATCCATGAATACCCTGTATGCAGTGGAGGCTATCTTCCGCTTTACCCTAACCGACAAAGCGAGTATTGATTTAAGAGGGGAATACTACAGTGATGAGAATGGTATCCTGATTGCAACCGGAACGCCCAATGGTTTTAAAACCTCAGGCATCAGTTCAAACTTTGATTATAAGGTCAGTGAGAATGTTTTGTGGCGAACTGAATTGCGTACTTTAATAAGTAAAGATGAAATTTTTGTAAAGGATGGTAAGCCAGTTAAAAATAGTATATGCATAACTACCTCGCTATCTGTAAGTTTCTGATGAATGGAAGAAAAAGCGGATCGCGGAACAGGTCCGCGAAGAGTGAGTTTTCCTTTACCCATATGAATTAAGCCTTCTTCTTCATTCCGAATAAAAACCTCATCATGTTAAACGGTTTGATGAGAATGAGGTAGAATCCCACACAACTGATCAACGTAAGAAAGCTTATTGACCAAAATTTAGCCGCAATGCTCCAATCCAGCTGACAAATATAATAGCCGATCCAGATAATAACGGTTTGATGGAGAATGTAAAATGGATATAATCCTTCATTGATTCTACTTAGCCAGGGGTGGGGGCGATTCAAATAATGTTGTCCAAATGCAATTACTGTAATCACCGTAAACCAACTGAGGAAGATAGTAGCTACGTCAAACATGGTTTCAACAGTATCGGTACTCCATGGAAGTTGATAAAATTCACGAAAGTGGAAATACGTTCCATAAAAAGGTACTAGCACTAACAGAGACGCCACTAAAAATTGCATCCTGCTTTTACCAATGGCTGTCCACAGGTTTTGATCGGAGTAACAGATCAATCCAAACAAAAAGAAACAGAAGTAGAAAACAAAAAATGCCCAGTCCGTTAAATTATGTTCTTCTTCAGGAAAATACGGACGCAAAATGATTTGTGTAAGCAGAATAAAGACTGAAGGAATGAATAATAGCCCCGCAGGGCTGGAAACCCAACGGTAGAGTTTTGCTTTAAACTTTTCAGATTTCTCCGAGTGAAGAAATGTAAGCAGAGGAATGGTTATTAATGAATACAAAAGTAAATACACAATAAACCACAAGTGATGCCAGCTAAAACTTCCTTCTGGATACGGAACGAAATTGAAAACAGTTTTATAAAAGTCCCAATATCCGTCATAGTCTTTGATGTGCTCGTAATAAATTTGTGGAGGAACAACTACGAACATTCCAAACACTACGGGAACAAACAGTCTTTTAAATCGCTCGCGCGCAAATTGTTTTGTGGTAAGTTTCCCCATGGCCATGTATGTGCCGGCTCCTGAAATAAACAACAACAACGGCATCCGCCAGTAGTGCGACCAGATCATCCAATATCGAAATGTCTCGCTGGTTTCATTATTTTTTACGTGCCATTCCCACGGGTTAAACCACATGCCTGTGTGGAAGAAAAGTAAAATTACGATGGCAATGAATCGCAACCAATCGAGGTCATATCTTCGTGGGTTGATGTTGAGGTCTTGGTTCATGGATATTTTTTCTCAAAGAAACTGCCAGGCGACTCAAAAGTAAGGCTGTTTTTATAAGCAAGAAGGACGATTTTATAAAATCGAACATTAACTATCTCCACTATGTCGGTTTCTGTGGTTTTCTAAGAGTCGGCTGTTATTTTTGGACATGCGATATTTTTTGATGGCACTGGCCTTTATTTTTTGCCTGAATCACGGCATTGCCCAAACAGCGGATGAGCAAGCGTTAGTCGAGCAGACTCTTGAACAGGTGAATGAGTTCAAAATCAATAATCAGAATGACAGCGCCCTTTATCTACTAATAACCCTTAACCGAAAGCTAAAGGAAGCAAATCGGGAGTCGGGCTACATTTATATTGAAATCGGAAATATTTATTTCCATTTAAGGCTTGATAACCTGGCGCGGAAGTTTTATGCTAAAGCCAGCAAAATTTTCAGTGCTTCTAATGATTTAATTGGTGAATCAATTGTACTGGAAAATTACGGTGGGTTTCACAGCCGCGCAAATCCTGGCAGCGATTCTGCATTTTACTATTACAATAAAGCCTTAACCCTGCAGCTTGAGTCAGGTGATCCGTTCTATGCTGCACATAGTCAGCGTGCAGTGGCTTTATACTACATCCACAACGACAGAAGAGAAGAAGCTCACTCCATGATGAACAGCGCCCTTCATGCGATCCAGGACCCATCCATTCGTAAACATCCCCGCTATAAATGGGATGTGCAATTCATCCCACAACAAGTGTATTTAGCGGCATCTGACATTTATCGTTATGAAAAAAGCATGCTGGATAGTGCTGAATTTTTTTTGAAAGAGGCTATTCGTATGACAACTATTTATGGCATCACTGCTCACCGCGTGCGGTATAAAACCTTTCTGGGAAGTTTTTATATGGAACAACAGCAATGGCCAAAAGCACTACGGTCAATTCAAGAATCGCTATCGCTCGCAGACAGCATTGGGTATGTGTGGGGAAAAGTGGGCGCTCTGCAAGCTTTGCGGAATTATTATCATCAAATAAAAGATGTTCAAAGAGAAACAGAAGCAGCCTATAACTACTTGCTGTATAAGGATCAAATGTTTAACGAACGCAATAATGATGAACTCATTGTAATGAGCAACTTGATTCTGCAGTATGAAAACGAAATGGAGATTGAACGACAGCATGACCTTTTGAAGGAAAAGGAGCGAATTAATACGTACCAACGTCAGCAAAATTACTGGCTCGCTGGAGTCGCACTCGTGTTTGCATTGGGAGCCATCGGTATTGGCTTTCTATACAGATCTCTCAACATAGAAAAAAAATTGGTGGAGCAATACTCTCAGGATCTTGAAGTTTCAAACGAAACCATGCGTACGATGCTTTCGGTAATTAGTCATGATGTTCGGTCTCCTTTTAATTCTCTTTTAGGGCTAACACAAGTAACGTTGATGGAAACTGACCTTGAGAGTAAAGAATACCGTGAACGAATCACCATGATGCACGACACTTCGACTAAAGGATTAATTTTATTGGATAACCTTTTGCAATGGGTTGCACTGCAACGCGATGAAGCGTTGATCAAAAAAGAAGCAATTGATGTACCCTCGTTGATCAATGAAACCCTACATGAACTTTCAAGTGTAGCTTTAACAACCAATGTTACCATTGAAAAAAATATTGCAGTATTAAGTTGTGTGTCTGACAGAAACGCCCTGAAAGTAATTACCCGAAACCTGTTAACGAATGCAATCAAATATAGTGCAGGAAAAAAAGTTTCCCTGGATGTAACACAGCAAGGTAAGTGGATGAAGATTCAGGTAACGGATCAGGGGCCGGGTATTCCTGAAGAAATCAGAGCTAGTCTCTTTGACGAAGGTGATATGAAAAAAGTAGCCGCTAAAGGTGGTGGACTTGGTATGCAGATTGTAAAAAAGTTAGTCGTTGAATTAGAAGGAGAAATTCAAGCCCATAATTTACCAGGAGGCGGAGCCCAATTTGAAGTTCAACTGCCGTTGGGAATTTGAAAAGAAGGTGATAACTTCCATCTGAATCATTTCACAAATTTTAAGAAGTGACAACACACACTACAAAAGCTACTGTTGCAGATATACCAGCACTTAATAAATTGATTAACGCAGCATACCGGGGAGAGGAATCCAAAAAAGGCTGGACTACAGAAGCTGATTTGCTAGATGGAACCCGTATTGACGAAGCTGTGCTTGGTGATCTCATTCAGAAACCGGACACTACTTTTTTGAAATACGAAGAGGATGGAATATTGTTAGGTTGTGTTGAACTGCGCATCGATGGAAAAAAACTGTATTTAGGTACGTTATCAGTTAACCCCAACAATCAGAATAAGGGAATTGGTAAAAAACTGCTGCAGGCAGGTGAAGATCATGCCCTTCAGGTTGGTTGTTCTACTATGACCATGACGGTGATTGACAGCCGCCACGAATTGATTAATTGGTATGTACGCCATGGATATACCCTCACAGGAGAACGCAAGCCGTTTATCGTACCCGATGAACGATGGGGCGTCCCTAAGAAGAAGCTGGAGTTTGTGGTATTAGAGAAAAAAGTTTAAAAAATAACTACCCATGCCGGACTCGTTCCGGCATCCCCATGTAGAGAACTGTAATGGAGATCGCGGCACAGAGGCCGCGAAAACGACCGTCAAAACCGTTCATCCCACTTCGCTCGCAGGTATTCTGATTTTTTACGTACTTGGCTCCCCTAATTCAAATCTCATGAATCGCAATATTTCCTTTCTTCTACTTTTTATACTGTCGGCAAGTTTCGTGCTGGCACAAAACCCGGATCTGCCCGAGGATTTCCTCAGCAAAGACTGGCACAAAGAACGTAGACAAAAGCTGCGTGAAAAATTACCAGCTAACTCAGTAGCCGTATTCTTTGCTAATGCGGTGCGTAATCGCTCCAATGATGTAGACTTTGTTTATCACCAAGACCCTGATTTTTATTACCTCAGTGGATACAAAGAACCTGATGCCGTTTTGTTTGTGTTTAAAGACAAACAAACTGCCAATAATGGAACACAATACGATGAAATCATTTTCGTGCAACCGCGCGATGCGTTTCGGGAAATGTGGAATGGGAGAAGACTCGGTGATGCTGGCGTGAAAGACCGCCACGGGTTGGAGCAATCTTTCAACAATACAGAATTCAAAAAATATAATGTTAATTTCTCCAGGTTTGCAGAGATTTTATTTTTTGATTTTAAAAACGATGTTCGTGATATTCCAACCGACTCATCCGATTTATTTAACCTGATCGAGATGTTTAAAATGAAAGTGAACTATCCTTCAAAGACCAGTACATTCAACGTAAATCCTGAACCACAGAAAAATAACCTGAACATGAATGGTCTTGCTTCCATTATGGGTGACCTTCGTGGAGTAAAAACTCCGGAAGAGATGGAGTTGATTCGAAAAGCGGTTAGTATTTCGTGTATGGGCCAGCGTGAAGTGATGAAAGCCATGAAGCCTGGTATGAGTGAACGCGAAATCCAGGGCATTCATGAGTACGTGTTTAAGAAATACGAAGCGGAAGATATTGGATACCCTTCTATTGTTGGTGCGGGACACAATGGTTGCATTTTACATTACATTGAAAACTACAAACCCAATATCACCAATAAGGAGTTAATTCTGATGGATTTAGGAGCTGAATATCGTGGGTATACGGCCGATATTACACGTACCATTCCGGTGAATGGAAAATTTTCACCGGAACAAAAACAGATTTATGAACTGGTGTTGCTTGCACAGGAAGAAGGAATGAAAGTTTGTAAGGCCGGGGTATCAAGAGATGAAATTAGCCAGGTTACAAAGACCGTAATCAACAAAGGGCTAAAAAATTTGGGTATTATTAAAGCAGAGAACGAGCCGCATCAGTATTATCCACATAGCTGTTGTCACCATATTGGACTGGATGTTCATGACCGGGGTTCAGATCGGCCAATTCCTCTTCCAGAAAACAGCGTGATCACGATTGAACCTGGTATTTACATTCCGGATAATGCCAACTGCGATAAAAAATGGTGGGGTATTGCCGTGCGCATCGAAGATGATTATGTAGTAAAGAAAGATGGTTATGAACTGCTATCAATGGCTGCACCGCGTACGGTGGCTGAAATTGAAGCCCTGATGAAACAACCAAGTGCCCTGGATGATTTTGTTTTGCCCGATTTGGATAAGGATAAAAAGAAGGATTGAAATTTATATGTTACCCTGAGCAGAGCGAAGAATCTTTAGGTTTGTGTATAGTGATGAGATTCTTCGTTACTTCTTCCCTCAGGAGGACATTTCTTCTTTAATTTACATTATAACTGTCCTGATTTTATGAAATACGTTGGCCTGCTCCTTCTCATTTGTTCACTATCGAGTTCAAAAGCTCAACAATTTGATGTAGCTAAAATCCAAGAACATATAAAAATTCTGGCCAGCGATTCCATGCAAGGCAGAGGCACCGGAAAAGAAGGTGAGAAGCTGGCGGCCGCTTACATTCAGACAGAATTCAAAAAATTAAAACTTCAATACAAGCGCGATAATAATTCGTATTTACAGGCCTTTCCTTTTAAAGGTGGAGCCCACGGGGAAGGAGATGGAGGTACGGCTAATAACATTGCAGGGTTTCTGGACAACAAAGCTTCCACCACTGTTATCATAGGAGCTCACTACGATCACCTCGGAATGGGCGATCAGGGAAGTTCATTGGATGCCAACCCTCAGGAAAAAATTCACAACGGTGCCGATGATAATGCATCGGGAGTTGCCGGAGTAATTGAACTCGCCAGATATTTTGTAACGAATAAAGTAAAGGAAAAAAACAATTTTTTATTTCTGTGCTTTTCCGGGGAAGAGTTGGGATTGGTTGGTTCCAAATATTTTACGGAACATCCCACGGTGGACCTTGCAAAGGTGAATTACATGATCAACATGGACATGATTGGCCGACTGGACGAACAAACAAAAATACTTTTGGTACATGGTACAGGAACCAGCCCTGTGTGGGAGCCGTTGCTTAAAAAACTGGAAAATGAAAACGTGAAAATCAAAACAGATTCTTCCGGTGTAGGCCCATCCGATCACACATCATTTTATTTAAAGAATATCCCTGTCCTTCATTTTTTTACCGGGTCACACAGTGATTATCACAAGCCCTCAGACGATTGGGAAAAAATAAATCTTAAAGGCGAGGCTGATGTTCTTTCGTTAATTGCCCAGGTAATCACGTCCTTGGATTCTCAACCTAAACTTGCCTTCCTTACTACGAAAACCAAACCGATGGGAACTCGCAGTGCATTCAAAGTCACCATGGGTGTAATGCCAAGTTACAGCTCAGATGTTGAGGGGCTAAAGGTTGATGGCGTAACGGAAGGAAGGCCTGCCCAAAAAGCCGGCATTCAAACAGGTGATGTGATTATCCAAATGGGTGACCTTGCCATCAAGGATATTCAGAATTATATGGAAGCACTGGGTAAGTTTGAAAAAGGTCAAACTATTCCTGTGAAATTAAAGCGTGGCGAAGAGGTGATAACGGTTTCTATTACTTTTTAAGCTAACGTCTCCGCCTTTCGTTTAACAATTCTCAGCATTTCGGTTCTTATCAACCCACTGAAAGGCTTGATAAAAAACCAATAGCGCCCGAATTTTTTACGAACGGTTTCGCTCGGGCAAAGGATTCTTGTTTCTGTCTCCAGCAGAACTTGGCTTTCTTGCGGAGTGATTTCAAAATTCCAAACTGCCTTTGCAAATTCAGAATTGTTGAACAAGGTAAACTCTTCCACTGTGTAGGGTTGAATCTTGCCACTGATTTTCCAGAACTGGCCAATCAGTCCGAGTATAATTTCTTTGTCTTGCTGTTGTTCCAACACAACAAACCCCATCTTTTTCCATCCTTCAATTCCGGTACTGGTCTCTTTCGGTATGCCGCGTAGCGCAAGCAATGTTCTTACAATCCATGAGGAGGAAGCGTCCAGTTCACAAATTACGGAATAGACTTTTGCTGGCGAAGCGTTAATGGTGATGCTGTGCTTTTCATTGAAGTGGTAATCGGGAAGGTATTTGTGTTGAAGCATATGGTGTCACTTACTCCGATTGATTAATAATATGCTGACTAATAATCTTATAAATCTCAACAATCTCAGGTTCATCCTGTAGGAATTCGATGTGATTGTCCAGTATTTCAAGATCGCCCCGTTTAGCAGGACCCGTCTGGGCATTTTTGGGATCGATGGTCAGGCTTTTATTCAACGTTTCCGCGATAAGCGGCTTCAGTAGTTCAAAATCAAGTCCGTTTTTATCTGCGACTTCTTTTGCAATGGTGAGCATGTGATTAGAAAAATTAGAAGCAAAAACTGCTGCTACATGCAATGCCTTTCTGTCGTGAGAGGTGATCTTCTTTACTCTATCACTAATCGATTTTCCTAGTTTTATTAACACTTGCGTTACCTCATCGGAATCGCTTTCAACGAAAACAGGAATGTCTTTAAAATCAATTTTCTTAGCCTTACTAAATGTTTGCAGTGGATAAAACACACCAATGTTTGGTGTGGCTGCATACCCCAGCACACTCAAGGGTTGACTGCCCGAAGTATGAACAAGAATGGAATCCTCTGGAAGAATCATCTCGCGAACAATTTCCTGAATGGCATCGTCTGTAACCGCGATAATAAAAATATCAGATGGACTTGTAGAAAAATCAAGCGTGGCTTTTACATCTGCCTGATACAATCTACCAACTAACGCACCGGCATGATTGGGATTTTGACTGTATACTTCTTTAACGGTGTAGCCAACATTATCAAGTGCTGGCGCTAAGTGCCAGGCAAGATTGCCAGAGCCAATGAAGCTAATATCCATTGTCTGAATCAGGATGGCCTGGATTTAAGGACTTATTGGATTTATCGGAGCGAAAAATTCGCTTGTATTCCATACTGGCAGATCTGAAATTGATCAACAAGCCGACATCAAAATTGTAAGCAGTCAGATAATTTTTGGATTGAGAAAGATTAACATCCTCTAATTTAATAATCGCTTTGAGCTCAACCACAAGTTTATCTTCTACAATAAAGTCTGCCCTTCTGGTTCCAGCATGCTCATCTTTGTAAAAAATAGGTTGTTCAGCTTCTCTGAGAAATTGAATGTTCGCTCGCTGAAGCTCAATTGCAAGACACCTTTGATAAATTACTTCTTGAAATCCATTACCCAACGTTGAGTGTACTTTCATCGCACATCCAATACTCTTATAGGTAATGTCATCCTTAATCTCCATTTTTAAAATTCTGTAATCCTAAAATCTTGATTCAGCTATCATCCTGAAAATCTTTTAATCCTGGATATCCCGATTCAGACAGTTATCCTAAACATTTCAGCAAGCTTACTCACGACAAAATCGATTTCTTCTGGTTTGTTGTATTTACTGAATGAAAAGCGTACAGCTCCTTTTTTTGAGCCAGGGTATAATGTACCCAGTACATGGGATCCGGTAGATGTGCCACTGGAGCATGCGCTTCCACCAGAAGCTGAGATACCTTGCAAATCAAGATTGAATAACAGCATGTCGTTCTCTTCTGATTCTGGTAAGCACACATTCAATACCGTGTACAGGCTTTTATCAAGATTGGCTGAGTCTCCATGAAAATCTACTCCTGGAATTTCCTGTTTCAATTTTTCAATCATTCTTGATTTTAATCCGAGGATATAACTTTTGTGCTCATCCATGTCACGGTACGCAATTTCTAATGCTTTTGCGAGGCCAATAATGCCATACGTATTTTCAGTACCTCCTCGCATGTTTCTTTCCTGTGCGCCTCCGTGAATGAATTGCTCAATCTTGCGGCCTTTACGGATGTACATAAAGCCTGTTCCTTTTGGCCCATGAAATTTATGTGCACCGGCCGTCATGCCACATACATGAAGCGACTTCATATTGTGACGGTAGTGGCCCATCGTTTGCACGGTGTCGGAATGGAAAAAAGCACTGTACTTTTCAGTAAGTTCTCCAACCTTTTGAATGTCCAGTAAATTTCCGATCTCATTATTGGCTTGCATTAATGAAACCAGTGCGTTAGGATATTGTTTGAGTAATGTCTCTAAATGATTTAAATCAACATGACCCTTCTCATCCAGGTTTACAGGATGCAATTGAATAGAACCTTGTTTTACCAACGTCTCAAGCGTGTGCATTACTGCATGGTGCTCGATGGGGGAAGAAATGGCGTGCTTAATGTCGTACGTTTTAATTCCACTGATGATTAATGCGTTGTCGGCCTCTGTTCCTCCGGAAGTAAAAATGATTTCGCCAGGAGAACAATTCAGCAGTTCAGCAATTTTTTTTCTTGAAGATTCAATCGCAGCTCTTACTTTACGTCCGTGTGAATGAATTGAAGATGGATTGCCAAAATCTTCCAGCATAAAAGGCTTCATGGTTTCAAAGACCTCAGGGTCAAGAGGAGTAGTAGCGGCATTGTCTAAATAAATTCTCATAGGATTGTTAGTCTACAGACCACAGTCGACTGTCGACAGTTGACTGTGGGCAATTTTTCAACTCTCTTTAATAATTAACTCAATGTCAATAATAATTTTTCGTGCCAATGCATCGGCTTTCTTCTCATCGCTCGACTCAGCATAAATGCGGATGATCGGTTCGGTGTTCGATTTACGAAGGTGTACCCACTCCTTTTCCTTTTCAAAATCAATCTTCACTCCATCAATCGTGTTGATTTTTTCATTCTTGTATCTCTCTTTCACAGATTCCAATACACGGTCAACATTAATTTGGGGAGTAAGCTCAATTTTATTTTTAGAGATAAAGTATGCAGGATACATTTTTCGCAATGCTGAGACTTTCAATTTTGATTTTGCTAAATGTGTCAAGAATAAAGCGATACCAATCAATGCATCGCGACCATAATGTAAATCAGGAACGATGATACCTCCGTTGCCTTCACCGCCAATTACTGCCTTTGTCTCCTTCATGGTCGTCACCACATTCACTTCCCCAACAGCCGCTGCCGTGTAATTCCCGCCTGCCTTCTCGGTAACATCCCGAAGCGCGCGCGTTGAGGAAAGATTCGAAACTGTATTCCCTCTTTTCTTACTTAGTATGTAATCCGCAACCGCGACAAGCGTATACTCTTCGCCAAACGGTTTTCCGTCTTCCTGAATTAGTGCCAAGCGGTCTACATCCGGATCCACTACAATTCCCAAATGACACTTCTTCTTCTTCACTAAGCTGCATATTTCTCTCAGGTGTTCGGGCAGCGGCTCAGGGTTGTGCGGGAATTTTCCGGTAGGCTCGCAATATAATTTCACGACCTTCTTTACCCCCAATGCCTTCAATAGTTCTGGAACAACAATTCCTCCTGATGAATTCACGGCATCTACTGCAATTTTAAACTTTGCCTTCTTGATTATCTTAACATCCACCAATTTGTGCTTTAGTATCAGGGCAATATGCTTTTTGATATAGGTATCATTAAACGAATACTTGCCCAATTTTTCTACCGGGGCAAAATCAAAATCCTCTTGAGCGGCAATTCGCAAAACTTCCTCACCATCCTTACCTGAAATGAATTCTCCATTTTCATTGAGAAGTTTAAGTGCATTCCATTGTGCCGGGTTATGACTGGCTGTGAGAATAATTCCCCCGGCAGCTTTTTCAAGAGGCACAGCTATTTCAACTGTGGGTGTCGTAGAAAGTCCCAGGTCTACAACATCAATACCTAATCCCTGTAAGGTTGAGCAAACTAATGCACTCACCATTTCGCCCGAAATACGTGCATCACGGCCCATGACGATCTTCGTTTTACTTCTATTTTTTTTCAGCAGGGTTCCGAAGGCAGCTGCAAATTTTACAACGTCCAGAGGGGTAAGGTTCTCCCCGGTTTTGCCACCAATTGTGCCCCGAATACCCGAAATAGATTTAATTAGTGCCACAAATTCTGCTTTAAGCTTAGATCGGCTGCAAAGATAAAGAATTCAGGAATGAGTATTACCCTTACCTTCGCAGATGAATTCTGCCCTGTTACCATGAAGAAACCCATTTCTGCACCTGATCTTCACCGCGAAGAAAAATTACAAGCATTCGATCGTCTACTCACTATCATGAATGAATTGCGGGAAAATTGTCCGTGGGATAAAAAACAAACGCTGGAAAGTCTGCGTCATTTAACCATTGAGGAAACGTATGAACTATCAGACTCTATTTTGGATGGCAATCTGAATGAGGTCAAGAAAGAACTCGGTGATTTAATGTTGCATAATATTTTTTATGCACGCATTGCGGAAGAAAGGAGTGCTTTCAATATTGCCGATGTGCTGAACTCAATTTGCGATAAACTCATTGAGCGTCACCCGCACGTATATGGAGATGTGGAAGCAAATGACGAAAAAACAGTCAAAGAAAACTGGGAGAAGATAAAACTTAGAACGGGAAATAAGTCCGTGTTGGAAGGTGTGCCTAAATCACTACCCGCTTTGGTAAAGGCAATTCGGATACAAGACAAAGCACGAGGCGTTGGATTTGACTGGGAGAAAAAAGAACAGGTTTGGGAGAAAGTTGAAGAAGAAATGCAAGAGTTTAAAGCCGAGTTCAATGCAGCCTCTGCGGAAACCATCAATCACGAAAAAGCCATGGCTGAATTCGGTGACTTACTATTCTCGTTGGTTAATTATGCGCGCTTCATTGAAATAGATCCGGAAGAGGCTTTGGAACGCACCAATAAAAAATTTATTAAGCGCTTTCAATACCTCGAAACGGAATCAGCAAAGGACGGTAAGAAAATAGGTGAGATGAGTTTGGAGGAAATGGATACGTATTGGAATATAGCCAAGAAACTATGAATATACCCGTTAGGGTATATATACGAGTTATATTAAATATTTATACCCTCGCTTTGTCCGTGAGATGGAGCAAGGTAAAACCACGTTGAGGATAGACAACGTGAATGAGGTACTGAAATTATTCGGCTATGAGCTTGGACCCGTTCCACTGGAAAGACCTAAAAGCTAATGCATGAGGAAGGCTAAAATTTTAATGCACAAAGAATTTGCCGGCTGTTTTACTGGAAAGTCGTTGGTCACGGATTTTTGAATAATGGCTATTCCTTCCACTTCCTGCTCAAACTCCATTTCATCAACGGCCCGCTGGTCATGCTTGTCACAATGGCCATAATCACCAATGACACAAAAACTTTCTCGTTGATTAGCCCATTCTCAAGCGCAATCAATCCAAGAATAATTTCCATTGCGCCACGTGCGTTTAAGCCGAAACCCGCGGCCAGGGATTCTTTCCAGCTGAATCCTCCCAATCGTGTTCCTAAACCTGCCCCTACGATTTTTCCAGCGAATGCGATAAAAATAATAATGAGTGTAAGCAGTAAGTCAAAGTTGGTAAAGAAGTTTACCCGTAAACCGATTGACACAAAAAATAGCGGAGCAAAAATATTGTTGATAAATTGGTGAACGATCTCTTTCGCTCGTTCTGAAAAATGTTCAGAATCACCCAGCGCTACACCTATAATAAACGCTCCAAAAATGGCATGAATACCAATGTATTCCGTAAAGGCAGCAGCCAGAAAGCAAAGAGCTAATGAAAGGGAGAGCACACCTCCCGGCCAGGCCAACTTGCGGTTCACCCAAGGCAATACGCGATTTAACATGCCTCTGCCCACGGTGAGCATAAGCGCGGCAAAAGAAAACGTAAGAAGCACGGTATGCCAAATGGGCATTCCGCTTCCTTTGCCAATCATGCCAAGAATAACAGAGAAAATCATCCAGCCTATTACATCGTCTACCATAGCAGAGGCCACCACCAGTAATCCCATTTTCGACTTGAACATGTTCAGATCCATGAGAATGCGAACAATGACGGGCAGCGCTGAAATCGCCATGGCAGTTCCCATGAATAAGGCGAAGGTCAATCGCTCATGTGAATCGGCAATCCCAAAGAATTCCGGAAAGAAGTATGGGAATACAAATCCTATAAAAAAAGGTATAATCAATCCCAGAAAGCTTGTTGAAATCGCTTGCCTTCCTTGCTGCCACACAATGTGAAGATCAACTTCTAAGCCCGCGATAAATAACAGCATCACGACAGAAACCTGCACCATGCCGGATAGCACTGTGCCGGCACCACTCGGTACTGGAAAGAGTGCTTCGAACCATGCTGGTTCAATCATGCCAAGAATGGTTGGTCCCAGCAACAACCCGGCAACGATCTCACCTACAACGGCAGGCTGTTTAAATTTTCTGGCTATCTCGGCAAATAGCCTACCCATGATGAGCATCACACCGAGTTGAATTAATAAGTGAACGACATCGCCATGACCAAGCCTAACCATGCGATGCCTCCTTTCTAGGATGAACGATCAACAGACTGCATGGTAAGTCAGCGAAAATATATTCCTGATCGTGCGGGAACACGCGGTCGAAAAACGAAAATTTTCTGGGTGGCGCACCTACAATTAGCAAGTCGGCATGTTTGCGAATGGCAAACTGTGCGAGTTCATAACCTGCTTTACCAGAGAGAATTTTAATATTTACTTTTAATCCTTCGTGCGGAATTTTATTCAACATCTTCTGCACATTGTCGATTTCCGTTGACACTAGTTCATTTCTTAATTGCGTGTACTCTTCCTCCGAGCGTTGGTCTACGGCAGACATGGTAAGACCGTAGAGCTTTATTTCACGCACCACATGTAACCAATTCGATTTTTCAGCTTTACCTAACTCGCACGCTATTTCCAAAGCCTGCTCTACATAGGGGCTGTCTTCTGCATTTACCACAATGTTGTGAAGTGGCTCAGGCTCCACTGTTGGATTGATCAACAACAACACAGAACAACCGGCTTTGCGCAAAATTTTTCGGGCGATCGTGCCGAGATAATATTTTAACAAATTCTCCTTTTTCAATGCTCCTGCAATAATCAAATCCACGTTCTCCTCTCGGCATACAGAAAGAATCCGCTTTGCCGGTTCACCATGTTCCCATCGAATGATGACTTCCTGCTCAGAAAGTCCGACTTTGGTAAGGAGTGTTTTTAAGGATGTGGCTGCATCTGTGCTCGCATTCCCTACATGGATCAAGACCAGCTCAGCTCGCCAATACTTTATTAAGCGCGCAGCCTCGTACAAAAGGGCTTCCAGCCTCGGAGAAAAGGCAATTGCTAACCCAACCCGTTTAAACACAATGTTCATTTTGAAACAAAATAAGGCTTTTTTGCCATCCAGCCCCTGAATACTTCAAACTTCCCCTAAATCTTGCACCAATCATATCCGAAGTCAGAATTGATCTTTCCACAGCGCATTCCAAAATACCTTTGCTGTGAAGATTATAATTATGAAGAAGACCATCCGCGACCTGATTATTGGTGAGAACAGTTACATCGAATCCTGGACAGAATACCGTCAGGTAATTCTCTCAGGGCAATATGCACTAATAGCTATCGCACTTGGCATAGTCTATTTAACAATTGACTTGGCCTGGGGAATATATCAAACCATTCCAGTTTATTTGTTCGCCATTGGTTTTTTAGTAATTACGCTTTACCTGCACCGTAAAGGAGATCATTGTACAGCCAACTATTTTTTGTTTCCGTCATTGAACGTGGTCGTTTACCTATTTGCTGCAAGTGAATCGCCCGATACAGGCGCTTCCCTGCTTTTCATTCCGGTGGCTCTTGGCGCATTTGCAGTATTCAATTACAATCAGCGCATCATCGCGATAAACTTTGCAGCCCTTACGTATGCGTTGTTCATGGCTGCCTACGTAGGCGACTTTTCAATTCTTCCTAAACGAATCTACACTGAGGAAGAATTGTTGGTGAATTTCCTTATCAACTTTGCCATTGCGTTGCCAACCTCCATTCTGGCAATTTATTTACTAATCAGCCTGAACCACCGTAATGCCCGCGAGTTAGTCAACAGTAATAAACTCCTCACCAAGTCGAACGAGGAACTTGACCGGTTTGTGTACAGCACATCGCACGATCTTCGTGCACCGCTTGCTTCCGTATTGGGGCTAATTAACATTAGCAACAACACAGAAAACATGGAAGAAATTAAACGTTATCTCGGCATGATGAAGCAACGTGTAAATTCACTGGATGGATTTATTAAAGATATTACAGATTATTCCAGAAATAACAGGTTGCAAATCACCTCCAGTCGCGTAAACTTACATTACTTGGCCAGTGAAATATGGGAATCGTTACGATACACGTCCGGAGCTGAAGACATCACCTTTACGAGCAGCATACCCCAAGACTTTGAAGTGGAAACAGATTCCGCTCGGCTACAAACTGTACTTTCTAATCTGCTATCAAACGCCATCCGATATCATGATCAGCGAAAAGAGAATAAATTCATACAACTCTCCTGTCAGCAAACCGGGCAGTCATTTTCGCTTCATATAGAAGATAATGGCCAGGGGATTGATCCGCAGTATCAAAAAAGAATTTTTGAAATGTTTTTCCGCGCTAACGAAAGTTCACAGGGCTCCGGTCTTGGGCTGTATATCGTGAAGGAAACGATTAACAAGCTTTCGGGTACGATTCAATTACAATCGGTACCGCGCGTGGGCAGCACTTTTACACTTAAATTCCCGAGGTAGTAGTTGAAATGAAGTGACACGATAACTATCGCTATCGGGATTAGCCTGACACTGCTACTCGAACTCCCGAATCTCAAAATCTTTTCCCTTTCCAAACTTGATGAGGTCCTTCAGCAAGTAGCGCTCTAATGTAAAGAGATCCTTCACGTTAAAATCGTGGTTGACGAGGATACTCTCTACTTCAAACTCGTGTGTTTCTCCGAAGTTCACGAGCTTATACTTTTTACCCACGCGTAATACATCAAATGAAAGTCCAGCCATGGTTAAGACTTGCGTAATAACCGTGCCATGTAAAATCCATCGAAACCTTCGCTGGGCCAGAGGCGCTTTTCTTCCTGCAGTTCAAAGGAATCAGTTTCGGAGAGAAATTTTTTTACCTGCTCTTCATTCTCGGAATACAAAATACTGCAGGTGGCGTATACTAATGTTCCTCCCGTTTTTACCATTACACTATACGAGGAGAGGATTTCCTGTTGCACTTTTTTCACATCCTCCACAAAAGCCGGAGAAAGTTTCCATTTTGCATCCGGGTTTCTTTTCAGTACGCCAATACCCGAGCAGGGAACATCCAACAATACGACATCGCCTGTTTTTTCCAGTCGCTTAATAACTTTGGAAGAATCAATGATCCTTGTCTCCACTGTTGATACGCCTGCTCTTCGTGCACGCTTCTTAAGTTCATCCAGCTTCCACTGTTCAGTATCCAGCGCGATGATGCGGCCTTTGCTTTGTGAAAGTGCAGCGAGGTGAAGGGTTTTTCCTCCTCCTCCGGCACATGCATCAATAATTCGTGCGCCCGGTGAAGGATTTGCAAACCGGCTGATCGCTTGCGAACCGGCATCTTGCACTTCAAATAAGCCTTCCTTAAATTCCGAAAGTTGAAAAACGTTTTGGCGTTCCTCTAAAATCAACGCGTCAGGAAAATCTTTATTCGTTTCCGTAAATACTTCTTGCTCTTCCAGCTTTTTCTGAAGGTCTTCAACAGTTGTGCGCAACGTATTCACACGCAACACCACCTTTGCTTCTTCGTTCAATGCTGTGAGTTCGGCATCCCAACGCTTGCCTAATTCTTTTTCACCCATCTCATCCAACCAATCGGGAATGGATTCATTGATTTTGCGTACAGGATGGTTTTGGGTGACCCGTTCCTTTAATAATTTGTAGGGTATGGAATCAAATTCTTTCCAATCCGGAAGGTCAATGTCGCGTGAGCAACACCACGCAGCCAGCAACATCCAGAAATCATCACCCTTTGCATTGGTGGCACTTCGGAAAAAACGATACCAGCGTACAATGTCATAGGTGGTCTCGGCAATGAACTTGCGGTCTCGTGCACCCCAGCGTGTATCTTTCTTCAAGGTTTTCTCAATCACTTTATCGGCATACTTCTTTTCAAGGAAGATTTGCTCGAGGGATTCAACAACGGCAACGCAGGTAGTTCGGTGAAGTCTCATGAGGTATTAGGAATAGGGTATAGGGGATATGGTTGGTAAGGGCATGATATCTCCTTTATACTTTATACCCTATTTTCTCTTTTTGAGGAGATTTGCATATAATCCAACAACAGCTTTCGGGTTTGCTTCTGTAATTTATTCTTAAAGAAAGATGTGTATCCTAACAGAAAGCCAGATGCGCCCAGTGCCTGCATAGACCATTTCCATAAATTGAAATAATCGTGATGGCGATAAATTTTTCCGTCTTTGAATTCGAAGCGTGCTTCTATTTTATTGTGTACGTTTCTTCCTGTTTTACTGAAAACGTAAAATGCTTCCCAGTGCGCAGTTCCTTTTTCTGTATCTGCTTTCACATCACTAAAGACTACTTTCAATTTCCCTTCTGAGCGCTCAATCAACATCTTCCACATGGCTTTTGCCTGATCACCTTTTAAAGTACCAAAGGCTGGGTCACTGAATTCAATGTCATGGTGGTAACAGGCAATCATGCCATTGTAATTCTGATTTACAAATGCAGTGTAAAATTCGGTGGTGAGGGCGGTGTTATTCATTGTTCAAAGGTAGGCACAAAAATGGATTTGGAGACGTCAGGCTTCGACTCCGCTCAGCCTGACTTTTCTGCTCAGCCTGGCTTTTCCTCCTCAGTCTACTTTGTCACCCTGAGCGGAGTCGAAGGGTGACTTACTGAAATTCTTATAATGGCTGTCATTTGTACAAACCGATAGTTCTTTCAATTTATCCCAATTGCCTTCGATAATGGCTTCTTTCTTTCTTCTGCTCCAGCCCTTTACTTGTTTTTCAAATTCTATTGCCTGGTCAGGTGTTTGAAACTTCTCCCAAAAAACAAGTTTAAACGGTAATCTTTTAGAAGTGTAAGCGTTAGGATAAAAGCAAGTTTCATGTTCCCAAATCCTTCGTTCAATATCGTTGGTGATGCCAGTGTAATATGAATTATCATTGCACAGAAGTATGTATACGAAGTATTGGTTCATAGAGACAATTGAAACGTCAGGCTTCGACTCCGCTCAGCCTGACTAAAACGACTCCGTTCAGCGTGATGATAACTTAAAACAGCTCAGGTTGATCTTTCTTTTCTTTTTCAGTTGGCTCTAAATACAACGGCAGTTTGTTCAGGCTTTTTGAAATATGAGACTCTTCCGTATAAATTCCTCGTTGAGCTGCATCGGTGGTCGTTTTATTAGCATCGGCTTCCAGTTCGCGGTTGCTAATTTGTTTTGCCCTTTTATCAGTAGGGGGATTCAATTTTTCGTTGCGCTCAAACTCACTCGCTTTTTCCAGAATATCCTTTGGGAGGTCGGCTTCGCTGCGATACACCAATTCAAAAAACTGTTTAGCAAAAAATCCATCAATTTGAATTCTTCTCTTCGATAAGTGGACAAATTTTCCAATCACCCGACAGATATTCTCTCTTTCCTCCGGACTTAACGACTCTGCAAATTCATAATCTTCAATTTTCCGCAGGGCTAGGATTATCGGCTCCAAAGCATCAATCGAAATCACGTACACCGTATAATCACTAAGTCTGAATTCAAACTGCTCAAGTATCTCTAATGTATTCGTGGGAACGACTAAGAATATTTCTCTTCTAACGTCTTCCTCCTTCACATACTTGCTTACACTCTCAGCCTGATTTTTTACATAAATTGGAAAATTAGTAAGGTCATCGCTGGCCGGGCTTTTCGCATCAAACACGATGAACTCATCGTTTATTTTTAACGTGTTATCGGGCTTTCCTTTAAACGGAACCTTTTCCACATATTCAACTCCGTGTTTATTTGAAATTGTTTTAATTCTACTCTTTACATTTTCTTCGTGGTTTGACCAGGTTTCTTTTTGTTTCAATAGTTTCTCAATCTCGCGTTGATGTTGCTCTTCCCTTTCCTTGGTTCGCTCATCGTGAACTCGTTTAACAATAACATTTAAGTTGTTAACAGCATGCTCATGATTCTTTCTCCGTTCTTCTTCTGCGCTTTTAAGTTTTGTGTTTTCTTCGCGCAAATAAGTCAACTCATTTTCACGGGATTCGAGTTTCTGTTTTAACGCGCTTAGTTCAGTTGATAATTCTGTTCCGCGTTTCAAGTAAATTTCATTCTTGCTTTCCAGCGATGTTTTTTCAGTTGATAATGAATCTTTCTCGGAACGAAGAATTTTAAGATCCGTTAGAGAAGCCTCCAGCGATTTATTTTTGTTCTTTTCGATCTCCACTTCATGATTCACCTTCGAAAGCGAATCAAATCCAATGATCAATTTTTGAAGATCACCGTTTGCATCGATCAAAAGCGTTCTGATTACATTCCACCGAAAAAGCCTGTCCCAAAAAGTAAAAGACTTCAGGTCATTAAAAAGTTTTTTGATGTTATCGACCCCTGTTTCCATAGCTGTAAAGTTAGTGTAAATATGCCGTTAGGCTTAACAAGAGTAGGTAATGATCGTGACAGGCTGTGTCGTAAAATCAAATATGCAGCCTTTTGCCCGACTGTTCCGGCATCCCCTTTTCAGTACACTATCTGGAGATCGCGGCACGGGGCCGCGAAGGTTGAGACGAGGTTGGCTTTGAGGGCCGAATTGGATACCTTTACCACCCTGCCTACTGGACAGGCAGGCTCAAAATCATGATTTTATGACAGATACGATCACGTCAAGCCAAGAGGCCATTTCGCTGGAGGATAAGTATGGTGCCCACAATTACCATCCACTACCAGTGGTACTGAGTAAGGGTGAAGGCGTTTTTTTGTGGGATTTGGAAGGCAAACGTTATTTCGATTTTCTGTCGGCTTACAGTGCAATGAACCAGGGTCATTCCCACCCTCGTATTATTAACGCGTTGATTGAGCAGGCAAAAGAATTAACGCTTACCTCACGTGCCTTTTATAATGACAAGCTGGGTGTAGCTGAGAAATATATCTGTGAAACCTTCGGCTATCAGAAAGCCTTGTTTATGAACAGCGGTGCAGAGGCCAACGAAACGGCAATCAAACTTGCCCGCAAGTGGGGATACACTAAAAAAGGAATTCCTGATAATGAGGCAGTAATAATTGCCGTGAAGAAAAATTTTCACGGTCGCACAACAAGCATCATTTCTGCCTCGACTGATCCGGATTCCCGAAAGGGCTTTGGGCCATTTATGCCAGGCTTTGAAATTGTGGAGTATGATAGTATCCCCGCCTTGGAGAAAGCGCTTGCTAATCCAAACGTTTGTGGCTTATGGCTTGAGCCGATTCAAGGCGAAGCAGGAGTGTATGTTCCACACGAAGGATATTTGAAAGCAACTGAGAAATTGTGTCGTCAGCACAACGTGTTGCTGATGATGGATGAAATTCAAACAGGTATTGCCCGCACGGGAAAGATGCTGGCATCTGATCATGAAAACGTAAGACCTGACTTATTGATTTTAGGTAAGGCTTTATCAGGAGGCGTACTTCCAATTTCGGTTGTGCTAGCCGATGATGAAATTATGCTGGTGATTAAGCCGGGAGAGCATGGTTCTACGTTTGGTGGCAATCCGTTAGCAGCAGCCGTGTGCATGGAAGCATTACAGGTGGTGAGAGATGAAAAACTGGCAGAAAATTCTCAGAGGTTGGGTGTCGTTTTCCGCGAACGCATGCAGGCATTGATGAAAAAGACAACTCTGATTACCCTGGTGCGTGGAAAAGGTTTGTTGAATGCGATTGTGATCAATGATTCTCCTCAAAGTGAAACAGCCTGGAACCTTTGCATTGAGTTTGCAAAGAATGGTCTATTGGCAAAACCTACGCACGGTAACATTATTCGTCTGGCCCCCCCGTTAGTTATAACTGAAGAACAAATTCACGAGTGTTGCGATATTATTGAGAAGTGTGTGATGGGGTTTAAGAAGTAAGCACATCGTCCTTGCGAGGGTGGGCGTGAAGGAGCGTGTGTTGGAAACCCGTGGCAATCCCGAAGCTATGAAATACGAGTTCTGAATAACTAGATTGCTTCGCTCCAACGCACTACAAGCGCGTCAGCTCGCAATGACGTTGAAAAAGACTGATCGCTCATAAATATGGATAGCCTCAGACGTATCTACAATCCTGTTCAAAAGGACTGTGTAACATTTCTCAAAACCTCAGCTGAAACTAATGGTGAATTCACATTAGTGGAGGTGGAGCTTGCCCCGAAGGGCGGTGTGGGTATCCATTACCATAAAACTTATTCGGAAAGATTTGATTGCCTGGAAGGTGAACTGAAAGTACAAGCAGGCAAAGTGGTACATATGCTGTTACCAGGAAAATCTGCCACCGCGCTACCGTACGTTAATCATCGCTTCTTCAATACTTCTAATAACGTTGTCAAATTTCGTGTTGAGCTCCGGCCAGCAAGCCAGGGCTTTGAACAATCCCTCCAAATCGGATATGGACTGGCGAGGGATGGTGAAGTAAGGTCAAATGGATTTCCAAAAAATAGTTTGGCGCTGGCATGGTTGTTCGATATTAGTGAGAGCAATCTTCCGGGATGGATGAGTATCTTCGAGTTTATTTTACGCAGGCAGGCGAAAAAGGCTCGCGCCACAGGACTTGATAAAATGTTGATAGAAAAATACGTGAAGTTTTAATGCAAGCTATCGTTACGCTCCTTTTTGCCCACTGGGTAGCCGATTTTCTCTTTCAGACCAACGCCATGGCATTGAACAAAAGCATCAGTGTGAAATGGCTTACACTTCATGTGCTAACGTACATGGCCATCATGTTAATTTTTGTATTCCTTTTATTGCCGTGGGAAACGGCTTTGATTTTTGCCGGAGTAAATGGAGTGCTTCACTGGATGACCGATTTTTTTACCAGCAAGCTTACTACCGCCTATAAAGATGACAGAAGAAATTTCTTCCTCATCATTGGGCTAGATCAGTTCATCCATGCAGCTACTCTCATTCTTACGTTTGATTACCTGCAGACTAATCTTTGACCACTGAAAAGTCATCATCAAGCAACAAGCAGTGTTTATTTTTTCGGCAACTTCTCAAGGCTCAGTGTAGCCAAAACCTATAGATTTTGGTGAAATAGGCTTTTTTCAGCCATAAAAATTATTTTTCCCCTCCAACTAAACTTAAGGATGATACTTCCGTTATTGATAGTAATACTACTAGATAGCGAAGCATGACTATATTGACTTTCAAATTATCTGAAAACACCTTTATCAGGGATCCCCAAACCACTGAATTAGGGCGAAACATCCTCCAGACCAGCATAAAAATGGTAGATAAGCTTGGCTTTGAAGACTTTACTTTTAAAAAACTGGCCACTTCCATCGGCTCAACCGAGGCCTCTGTATATCGCTATTTTGAGAACAAGCACAAGTTGCTGATTTATATAATCGACTGGTACTGGACTTGGCTGGAGTACAAAATTGATTATCATACTAACAACATAAAAGATCCTACTGAACGATTAAAAGTATACTTGCTAAAACTTTCTGAGGAAAAAGTCTTTGACCCGAATGTAGCCTATGTTGATGAACGGGCACTGGAAAGAATTGTGAGTGCAGAATTTGAGAAAACTTTTCTCACCAAGAATGTGGATGCCGATAATAAAGAAGGACTCTTTCTTTCTTATAAGACCTTGTGCAAAAAAATCGCATCCGTTATTACGGAAGTTAATCCAAAATATGAGTTCCCACATTCATTGGCAAGCACCATACTGCTCCTGATTAAACACCAACTGTATTATGCCCAGCACCTGCCTACTCTTTCGGATATAAAATACGACCCGAAGAACCACCATAAAAGGCTATATTTATTTGTAGAGAATCTTGTATTTAAAACCATTCAGTAAATAATATAGCATGACCAGCAATCATATTGTACTTGCGTTAAAGGAAGCGGCACTTGCTATGCGGCATGAGTTTGACCCCTCAAATTTGCAATTCGTAGAAGCCAACCTGAGAAGCTATAACGCACAAGAATTACCAGAATTAAAACGTGACATCATTGAGGCTGGTCGGAGGGTTGGGCTTTTGATACTCGAATACAAATTGCCCATAAAGTCTGTTGCT
>JANNQJ010000206.1:0-7068 GCA_031400675.1 Cyclobacteriaceae bacterium | reverse complement strand
ACACGGTGCGACCTTTTTTAGTTAAATATTTCATTGAGTCGTTTAAATTAATACTATCGGAGTGGAAGAACTCACCTTTGTTGTAGCGACTGAGAATATCGAGCGAGTACTCCTCTTCATCATCGTATGGTTTTTGAATAGAGCGACCGCTGGGTGTATAGTAACGTGAAATGGTAAGACGCAATTCTGAACCATCACTTAAATCGAAAAGACTTTGTACTAAGCCTTTTCCATATGTTCTGCGGCCAACAATTAACGCACGGTCATTATCTTGTAACGCTCCCGCTACAATTTCAGAGGCGGAGGCGCTCCACTCATTCACCAATACAATCAAATCGCCAGACTCAAAATTTCCATTACTGGTAGAGGTTGCATCGGTATTCAGACTTGTATCTTTTCCATTCGTGTACACAATCTTTTTTCCATCCGAAAGAAAATCATCCGCCATTTTAATAGCGATGTGCATAAAACCCCCACCATTGCTTTGCAAATCAAGTATGAGTTTCTTCATTCCTTTCCCTTTCAGCGTAGTGAGGGCATCACTGAATTCATCATACGTGGTGGCCGCAAACCGGCTGATTTTTATATAACCTGTTTCGTTGTCAACCATGTAGGCGACATCAAGTGAGCGCTGTGGAATTTTATCGCGAATAATGCTAAACTCCAGTGGTTCATTTGATCCAGGCCGGACAATTGTAACTTTTACCTCTGTACCGCTGGGTCCTTTCAACAGCTTCATTACATCCATGGTTGTGATGCCTATGCTGGCCACATTCTTATCATCTACTTTAACAATTTTATCTCCTGATAAAATACCCAAGGATTCAGAAGGTCCGCCACTGAGCGGAGAAATCACTACGATAGTATCCTGAAAAATATTGAACTCAACACCAATGCCGTCAAAATTTCCTTGCAATTCTTCATCCGCCATTTTCCTATCGGATGCCGGAATGTAAACCGAGTGCGGATCTAACTTGCCGAGCAAATGCACGATCGATTCATCTACCAGCTTATCGGTCTTAATGGAGTCAACATACTTGCCCTCAATGTAGGTTAATACCTCGCGGAGCTTCTGCACATCTTTACCCACATCGTCTGAGGTTTTTTTTGTATTGAGACTGGCTCCTATAAAAACTCCTCCGGCCAGGCCGAGGCAAAGAATTAAGGGTAGTCTGATCTGGTACTTGGTATTTTTCTGGTCGCTCATATTATTCGGGTATAAGGTAATAGGGCATAGGGTATTGGTATACGGCTACACCCTATACCTTATACCCTATGCCATATACATTTTCTATAACGGTGCTATATAACAAATGTTGGCCGATGATAATCCCCTTTTTTGGTCTGAAACGAATAAAAAATCATGGTTTTATAGACGATTGCCTCCTACCGTGCGTTTTTTAGTTCCATTGGCTATCTTTGAAGATTGTATGGAACGTTCTGCCCTTAAAGATAAACGCATCTCCCAACTCGTGGATGAGAATTATGTTCACGCGTATGTGTTGTTTTATTTTGGGATCCGGTTTGATGAGTATTCCGAACTAACGCTGGAAGAAATTTGTATCAAAAAAGGATTAAAGATTGAGCAGGTAATTCGTGAACTGGAATCACCCACCAATCTGAAAGAAGCTGACCTTCCGTTGATTTCATACCCCATTGATTTAATTATTGAATACCTCAAGCATTCTCATTTTTTATACATCAAGCACAAGCTTCCTTATATCGCTAAGCTGGTCGAAAGTTTTAAGGCAGAGCATGAGGATTACAGTTTGGTAGAACGTGACCTGAAATTGGTGTTCCCGCTTTTTGTGGAAGACTTCATTCATCATATCTACGAAGAAGAAGATACACTCTTCCGTTACATCAAAGCATTAGAGCGTGCATCGAAAGGAAATTATATTCCTACCAAGCTGTATTACTTAGTGGAAAAACACTCTGTTCAGAAGTTTGCCATGGATCACGAAGTGCATGATGATGAGATGGAGGGTATTCGAAAGATTACAAAAGATTATCAATTACAACCTGAGGCTCCGCTTCAGATAAAAGTGATCTACAACGAACTCAAGGAATTTGAAAAGAGTTTGATTACCCACGCTCGTATTGAAAACGAAATCCTTTTCCCCAAGGCGATGGCGCTTGAACGCAAAGTAAAGGATGCCTTCTTTTCTAAATCTTCGCTAAATTGATTTAGTCTTTGTGAGGCGCTTGTTACTTGCGACCTTGATTTTTACAATAAGTGTAACGGCTCACGCTCAAAAAAAAATAAGCAGGAAGGATTCGATTCGCAATGAGAAAATCCGGCAGGGGAAATTAATTTTTTCCGAAGTTGTGATTCCGGCATCTGCGCCTGAAACAGGATTTCTTCTTGGATCCGCATCTGCCTTTACATTTTCTCTTGATGGTATTGATTCCACGCTGCAGCGATCTTCCATACCCTTAATTGCGTATCTCTCCGTGAAGGGAGCTTTCGGATTTCAATCCGATGCAGTACTATTATTTAAAAATGAAATCCGCTGGCTTAACTCTATCGAGTTCAATCACATTATTGATAATTACTGGGGAGTTGGGTATGAAGCGGGCAGTGCAGTTGAGCAGGGCGAGGGTAGTACTCAATACACGAAGAATAATTTTCGATGGAATCCCAAAGTTCTCAAAGAAATCAAACCGAAGATTTTCCTTGGGCCGCAAATAGATTATAGTTTAACGTTGGTTGATGACCCCAACTCACGCATGCAACAAGATGAGGCCTATCTAAAATATGGTGACAGAGTTGGAGTTTTTGGTGTTGGTGCATTGCTACAGTACGATACACGCGATATGATTGTGAATTCCTGGAAGGGAACCCTGCTGGAACTCTCCTGGTTAAGTTATCCAGCCTCATGGTCAACAGGCGATGGGTATTCCGTATTGAGTTTTGATTTTCGGAAGTTTAAGGGATTGGGATCGAAGCCCGGAAAAGTGCTGGCATTGAATTTCCGCACGAGATTGAGCTTCGGAGACACACCATATACCGAACTTCCTACAATTGGTTCCGATAATAACCTCAGAGGATATTATGGCGGTCGGTATCGCGATCAGCACTCAGCTTATGCGGTAGTCGAGTACCGACATACGTTTAATAAGAAAGTAGGATTATCGAAACATGGTTTTGTAGTGTGGACGGGTGCGGGCGAAGTTTGGAACGAAAGTATTGATTTTGCAAACACGTTACCAGTTATTGGGCTTGGCTATAGGTTTGCGCTGCAACCTCGTATTAACTTGCGCGTGGATGCTGGGATCGGAAGAGACTCTTTTGGGTTTTATATCAACATAACAGAGGCATTCTAATGGGAAGAATTCTGGCAATTGATTATGGGAAAAAAAGAACAGGCCTGGCTGTGACCGATCCGCTGCGGATTATTGCTACTGCATTGGAAACGGTATCTACCAACGAGCTTCTTAATTTCCTAAAAGCATACATACAAAAAGAAACTGTAGATGAAATTGTCATTGGCATGCCGAAGACTCTGAAGAATGAGGATTCAGAAATAGCCCCCTTGGTAAGGAAATTTATGGAAGAGATGAAAAAGATTTTCCCCGACAAACCTATCCGGGAAATAGACGAACGATTTACCAGTTCCATGGCGCAACAGGCTATGATTGATGGGGGGATGAATAAGAAAGATCGACAGGAGAAGGGGAATGTAGACAAGATTAGTGCAACCATTATTTTACAATCCTACCTTTCTTCAGTTAATCGTTAATAGTTATGAGGAAAAGGTAATCCAATTACTATTAACGGATAACGGATAACTATTACCTTTGCATGATGATTTACCCGATAGTTGTTTACGGAGACCCAGTGTTGCGCCAGCGCGCCAAAGACATCGAAAAAGGCACGGATCTTACCTCACTTATTCAGGATATGTATGAAACTATGTATTCCGCACAAGGAATTGGATTAGCAGCATCTCAGATAGGAAAAGCGGTCCGCCTTTTTGTGGTGGATGGTACTACGTTGAAAGGTGACGATGAAGACGAGACAGGTGACGAAAACATGCAAGGTTTCAAGAAGACATTTATCAATCCGGTAATTTTGGAAGAAGTTGGTGAACCTTGGGAATTTGAAGAGGGCTGTTTGAGCATACCCAACATTCGCGAAAAGATTTCACGCAAGGAAAAACTCAAGATTCGCTACTACAATGAACAGTGGAATTTATTGGAAGAAGAATACGATGGTATTAAGGCGCGTATCATTCAACATGAGTATGATCACATTGAAGGTAAACTTTTTATTGATTACCTGACACCACTCAAGAAGCGAATGTTGAAAGGAAAGCTCAACGACATCAGCCGCGGTGAGGTGGATACAGAATACAGAATATTGGCTCCTTTGAAGAAATAATTAAAATTAGTATCAAAATCCGGTATTATTTATAGGTCACACTTATTGTATAATTATGGCCATCTCCGAACTCCGAGAAATATGCCTGACCTTCCCTGGTGTTACCGAAGACATTAAATGGACCGATCATTTATGTTTTAACATCGGTGGTAAAATGTTCCTGGTTACCAGTCCCGACAACGTGCCCGTTTCCGCATCGTTCAAAACTTCGGATGAGGACTTTGAAACCCTTTCAAACCGTCAAGGCTTTATTCCAGCGCCCTACATGGCGCGTAACAAGTGGATCTTTGTAGACGATATCAAACGGTTTTCAAAAAGAGAGTGGGAAAAATACCTGAAGTTGTCATACAGTATGATCGCTTCCAGGTTACCTCTGTGTGTGCAAAAAGAAATTGCAAATAGTATAGCGATTAGTAAGCCTGCACCCAAAAAGAAGAAGGTGGCTAGCAGGAAAAAACTGTAAAAAAAAGACCATAACTCGATCATATCTTTGCCCGTTTACCTGTACATACTTTTTCGATTGCATTTTCGTATCTTCATTCCGCATGATTTCACGCAACCTCAAACTTCTAATTGCTTTACTCATTGTGGGCACTATTGCTGTCTACGTGGTATTGGTAACCATTCCCACACAGCTTGCCAAACGGAGTTATGAGGCCGCTAAAACATTAGGAGAAGATTTTCGAAACGCATTTCAGTTTACTCCTGAAATCACCGTGAACAACACAATTGTGCTCAACCAGCAAACGCCTGTGTTGGAGTTGGGCGTACTATCGCAAAACTTTGAACATCGCTTCACCTGGACAAACACCTGGTTGAGTAGTACCAAACAGGTTTTTATTACCGGCACTTTCGATGCCAAAGCAGGATTTGATCTGCTTCAGAAGTTTTCAATTGCCTTGCAAAACGATACTGCGTATGTTCTTCTTCCTGAGCCAACCATTTTATCGGTGGAGTCGCAGGGTGATGTCACCTATCGAGATGAGCACGGTATTTGGAACTGGGTGAACCCGGAAGATCGAACAACAGCCACCAATGCTTTTATTATGGATGCGAGAAAGTATGCGGAGCAGGCTGCTTTTGTGCAGGATGCCAAATCCAATATGGAAGAACGCCTCAGGGTATTGCTTCAGCCACATGTGAAGGGCGTGGTGATTCAGTATAGTGAAACAGTTGGGTTGCCTAAAAATTAACATGCCCCTTGCCCCCTTCAAAGGGGAATTATCAATTAAACCACTTTCCTGCGGATCACTTTCGCATACGTGCGGCTCACCGGGAAACTTTTTGCGTTTTGCATTTTTACAATCATGCCACCGTTAAAGTGCTTTTCAATCTCTTTCAGAAAATTGATGTTGATAATCGTGCTGCGGTGTACGCGTATAAAGGTTTCGGGATTTAAGATTTCTTCCAGCTTACCAATACCCGATGAGCTCACGAACTGATCGCCTTTGGTAGTAAGAATGGTGTAGTCACCGGAAGCCTCCAAAAACATAATTTCATCTACAGAGAGATTCAGCAGCTTCTCGGACTTCTGAACAAAAATATGTGAATCATACGAAGTTTTATGCTCCGTTTTCAAGCTGCGCAACAATTCACCTACATTATTCTGTTCCAGCTTCATGCGGTTTACAGCACGGTCAATCGCCAACTTGAATCGTTCCTGGTCGAGCGGCTTTAATAAATAATCCACTGCATTTTTTTCAAACGCTTTAATCGCATATTGATCGTAAGCTGTGGTAAAAATTACAAACGGGTCATGCTCCATTTCATCCAGCACATCAAAACCTGTCATGCCGGGCATTTGTACATCCAGAAAAATCAGGTCGGGCTTCAGGTCGTCCACCATCTCTACGGCATCCTTGCCTTTTGATGCCTCTCCTATAATTGTCATGTTGGGTATTTGTTCAATATACTCTCTCAACAATTCCCTGGCGAGTTGTTCATCATCAATAATTAAACACGTTATATTCATTGTTTCTATTCTTTATTTTTTTGTTACACTGCTTCTCTGTTTACTTCTTCAAGTTGTTCAGGAATTTTTTCCTCTTCACTTGCCGGGATAAAAAAACTAACGGAGTAACCCCATTGACTGGAGTGAATGCGCAAACCGGAGCCTGGCCCAAAGGTACTCCTTAAGCGCTGATCGGTATTTTTAATTCCAACCCCACTGGAATTTCCGTCCATCACTTTCTTGGCATTGATGCCTAGGCCGTCATCTTTCACTTCAAAAAAAATCATTTGGTTGGTACGCTTTACAGTTAGCATGATCGTGCCTCCTTCATCTTTCGGAGCAATTCCATATTTCACTGCGTTCTCTACCAACGGTTGTAAAATCATCGGTGGGATAACGATGCCGAGGCACGTATAGTCTACCTGCTTAATAAATTTAAGTCGGGTACCAAACCGCACCTGCTGAATACGGATGTAGTTCTCAATGAAATCGAGTTCATGGATGAGCTTCACCATTTGGTCGCCATGCGAATCAAGTGCATAACGGAAAATATCCGATAGCTGAGTGATTACCTTTCTTGCCTGCTCCTTGCTAGAACTTACCAGCATATTGATAGAGTTGAGCGTATTAAATAAGAAATGCGGATTAATCTGGGACTTCAACAACGAAAGTTGCATCTCGCGGTTCTTCAATGCCAGTTCACCTTTTTCCTGTTCTTTTTTCTGTTGACCCT
>JANNQJ010000205.1:0-7312 GCA_031400675.1 Cyclobacteriaceae bacterium | reverse complement strand
CGGTCTCCTAGAAAAAACCCCCCGCGCCAACGGCAGGGACACCGCGTCTTCTCGGATTACAATGCTTACAACCGGCACCACCCCTTTTCAATCTACACCCGCACCAAGCAGGATGACGATGGCAATGTAATTGGGGATGGTACGCAAAAGGAAGCACGCCTCGTATACTTATTCCCGATACTACCTTCGGTCACCTACAACTTTAAATTCTAAATACATGAAGTATATACCTGTCATTGTAATTTCTTCAGTATTTATTTTTTGGTCTTGCGAGAAGACCGTATTGCTCGATTTGAATCAGATGCCCTCCAAGATTGTCATTGAAGGATTAGTGACCAATCAACCTGGATACCAGTTTGTAAAAATTTCGCGTACATCTGGTTTTTATGAATCAGGGCAAACTCCCCGTGTTGTGGATGCTGTGGTCTCGGTAGAAGATGACCTGGGCAGTGAATTTATTTTCACACACAACCCAAACGATCATCCCGATTCAACCGGGTATTATTTTCCTGCCACGGAATTTGTTGGTGAAATTGGAAGAAGGTACTTGTTACAGGTATTTGTGGATGGTGAGAATTACCAGGCAGAAGACCAATTGTTTGCTGTAACCGACATTGATTCACTGCAGTATCAGATAAACAGCGATGAACGTAGCGAACCGAAGGAAGAGGATAAATTTTATGAAGTGTTGCTGTACGCCAAAGAACCACAAGCCACTACCGACTACTATCTGTTTAAATTCTACAGAAATGATTCCCTTAAAATTTACGCCCCATCCGATATTTATTTTGCGGATGATAAAACCCTGGGTGAAGAAATTAATGGAGTTCCTTCACCCGTGTATTATGCGCCCGAAGATTCAGCTCGGGTAGAGATGTACAGCTTGTCGCGTGAAGGGTACGTTTTTTATAGTGACTTGTTTAACCTCCTTAACAATGACGGAGGTATGTTCAGTCCTCCACCTGCCAATTCAAGAACAAATCTTTCAAATGGTGCCCTTGGATTTTTCCATGCAAGCGCGGTAGCGATTTCAGGAATAAGAATTAAGGAAGATTGATAATAGAAGTTTTGGGTTAAACAGTTGCTTTTCAGCAAAGGGAATTGAATATTTCATCTTTACATGCATGAGATGAAATTTGCGATGGTTTTTTTTATTGGCCTGAGCCTCAATTTCGCGCATGCGCAGGAAGTACTGAAGAACAATCCTCCCTCCGTAAAATGGTATCGGGTTAATACACCCCATTTCAGGGTTCTTTATCCCAAAGGATTTGAAGAACAAGCCCAGCGGGTAGCTAATACCTTGGAGCATATTCGTGAGCCTGAGTCAAAATCCTTGGGCGTGCGTCCAAAGAAAATTTCTATTATTCTTCAAAACCAATCTTCTATTTCAAATGGATTTGTCAGCATCGTCCCCAGACGATCCGAGTTTTATACCATGCCTCCTCAAGACTATAATTTTGGAGGTACCAATGATTGGCTTGATCAGTTAGCAACCCATGAATACCGACATGTTGTTCAGTTTGAACGCGCTAACACAGGCTTTAACCGGGTGCTCTACTATTTATTTGGCCCCGCAACACTTTCTGCCATGGCGATCACATCAGTGCCTCAGTGGTTTTGGGAAGGTGATGCCGTAGCTGCCGAGACCGCCTTCACCCATAGCGGCCGTGGTCGGATTCCAAATTTCGGATTGGTGCTGCGTACTAATCTTCAGGAGGATCGCGTGTTTAATTACAATAAACAATACCTGCGTTCGTATAAAAATAACATCTCCGATCATTATGTGTTCGGCTACCATATGATCAGCTACTTGCGCAAGCGTACCGGAGATCCCGATATCTGGGGGAAGATTGGGAAGCGAACATGGAGTGTCCCCTTTATTCCGTTTGCATTTTCAAATGCAATAAAGAAGGAGAGTGGCTTGCGGCTTCCACAACTTTATAATGAAATGGCTTTGGATCTTCAAAAAACATGGAAGGCTGAAGAAAATTCCTTGCAGATCACACCATACGAGACAATATTGAAACGAAATACCAACGCGTATACGGATTACCGTTATCCGCAAGTGTTATCAGATGGGGGCGTACTCGCGTTGAAAAGTGGCATTGGTGATATTGCGCAATTTGTTGTAATGAGGGATGGAAAGGAGAGTAAAGTTTTTATTCCGGGTATTCTAAATGATGCCGGAATACTATCAGTCTCAGGAACAAAAGTAGTGTGGAGTGAGTATGGATTTGATCCGCGCTGGCAAGTGAAAAGTTACTCTTTAATTAAAGCGTATGATGTCGCTACAAAACGATACTGGACAGTGACCAAAAAGACACGCTATTCAGGTGCTGCACTTTCACCGGATGGAAAAAGTATTGTTACCGTAGAAAGCAACAATGATTATAAAACCACCCTATTCGTAATTGACAGTGAATACGGGAAGGTGATTAAAAAATTTGATAACCCTGATAACGCATTTTACTCCATGGCACGTTGGTCAGACGATGGTAAAAAAATTGTTTCATTGAAAACTAAAAGTAGTAATCGAAGTGTAGTTTCATTGGATTACAAGTCTGGTGAGGAAGCGGTATTGATTCCAGAATCGAAAGAAAATATTGGTTATCCGGTGCTATATGGAAATTACTTGTTTTATAATTCACCCGTAAGCGGAATTGACAACATTTACGTACTGGATATTCTTCAGCAAAAAAAACTCCTGGTAACAAGTAGTAAATACGGAGCGTACAACACAACCGTGTCATCGGATGGAAAAACAATTTATTACAACGAGCAATCACGCAATGGGTTGGACGTTGTGTCGATCCCTTTCAACCCTTCTTCATGGAAGGAGTTTGGAGTAAAAGATGATTCACAGGCTTTCTATAATGTACTCGCTGAGCAGGAGGGTAGGCCAACCCTTTTTGACAGCATTCCTAAACAAGATTTCGCCACACAAAGGTATTCCAAGCTCTCGGGCATTGTTAACCCATATAGTTGGGGTGCCTATTTCAATTCCACCTTTACACAAGCTGACATTGGAATCTCTTCTCAGGATATTTTGAGCACTACCTCCATAAAAGCGGGTTACTTATTTGATATTAATGAACGCACTGGCGCCTGGCATGTTGGTGTGAGTTATCAGGGTTGGTACCCCATTATTGATGTTGACTTTAAATACGCGAATCGATCCAGCAATGAAGGTGATATAACATATGATCGGGTAGTAGGAACAGATACCACTGAAAACGTAACTGAAAATTTATCGTTTGAATGGAAAGAAAAAACTATTGAGGCGGGACTCAGGCTTCCGCTTATTACAACAAATTCGAAATACTATGGAAATGTTTCAATATCCAATTATGTTGGCTACACGCACGTAACTGATTTTACAAATAGTGTTGATGGTGGAGGGCGTTTAATCCCATCCAACTACCCTCAATATTTTCTTCGCGATTATTTAGATAACGGATCGTTATTCTTTAACCGTTTTAATGTAACGGCATATAGATTGCTCAAGCAAAACAGACGTGACATCAACAGTAAGTGGGGCCAAACAATCGATCTAAGCTGGTACAGCACTCCTTATGGTGGAGATTTTTCCGGTGAGCAATTTTCATTTTACGCGGTTCTCTATTTCCCAGGGTTTTTCAAACATCATTCGATTTGGGGTTATTGGGCATTTCAATCAACTGACATACCAATTGCCAGGTCAACCGGTGAAGGGCTTGATAATTACATATTCAATAATCAAATACCACTTCCTCGTGGATTATCCTCCTATATTTCCAGATTCCAGAAATTTTATTCTATGTCTGGAAATTACACGTTGCCAATTTGGTACCCTGACGTAGCGATTGGCCCATTCGTGAATATTCAGCGTCTGAAGGGAAATGCTTTTTTCGACTACGGCTTTGGCTCCAGTACGTTTGAATCAAGTGTGGTAAGCGAAACTTATGCATCTATTGGAGGTGAGCTAAAAATTGACATTAATGTGCTCAGATTTCTTCCACAATTTGACATTGGTATCCGCTATTCCTATGGCTTAAAACCATCCGTGGCAAAGTTCGAGTTTCTATTTGGATTAGTAAATTTTTAAGCTTTTTAACTCCCTTGAATTTCGAGGTATTAAACCCTATTTTTGATCCTCATTTATTTAAATTTTAAATCGAATGGCTGAGATTGTCAGGATGCCCAAGATGAGCGACACGATGTCCGAAGGGGTGATTGCCAAATGGCATAAGAAAGTAGGAGATCAAGTGAAGTCCGGTGAACTCATGGCCGAGATTGAAACGGATAAAGCTACGATGGACTATGAATCCTTCAATGAAGGAACGGTGCTGTACCTGGGTGCGCAGGAAGGTCAAGCTGTTAAAGTAAATGATGTGCTTGCCGTAGTAGGGAAGAAGGGTGAAGATTATCAGGCATTACTGCAGAGCGCAGGTCAGTCGGCCGAGGCAGGTGGCAGCAAGGCAGAAGCACCAAAAGCGGAGGTCGCCACAGCAGTTGCTCAGGCTATTGATACTACAGGCATTAAAGCAGAGATCGTACTCATGCCTAAGATGAGCGATACCATGACAGACGGTGTAATAGCAGCATGGCATAAAAAGACAGGAGATGCTGTTAAGTCGGGAGAACTATTGGCGGATGTGGAGACCGACAAAGCCACGATGGAATATGAATCGTACAATACAGGTACGTTGCTTTATGTTGGTGCAGAGGCTGGAAAGTCTGTACCAGTAAATGGTATACTTGCCATCATTGGTGAAAAGGGTGCCGATTGGCAAACGTTACTGAAAGCGCACGAGGCAAAATCAGTTCCCAGTCATCAGTCTCCTGTTACCGGTAACCAGCAACCGGCAACTGGTAACCAACCTTCAGGCTCTAGTGTTCAGTCCACAACCTCAACCCAATCCTCCTCAAACGGGCGACTGAAAGCATCTCCGTTGGCAAAGAAACTGGCGAAAGATAAAGGGTATGATATTAGTAAGATTTCAGGAACCGGAGAGAATGGCCGTGTAACGAGACGCGATGTTGAAAGCTATCAACCAGGAGCAGCTCCCGCGAAGGCTGGTCAATCAACTGCACCGATAGTGTTACCACAAGTAGTTGGCAAAGAAAGCTTTGAAGAAGTGCCAGTTTCGCAGATGCGAAAAACCATTGCGAAACGTTTGGCCGAAAGTAAATTCTCTGCTCCGCATTTCTACCTTACCATGGAAATCAACATGGACAAATCCATTGAAGCTCGTAAAAGCATTAATGAGATTAGTCCTGTAAAAATTTCCTTTAACGACATGGTGATTAAAGCAGTTGCAGCAGCGTTACGTCAGCATCCGGATGTAAACGTAAGCTGGTTGGGCGATAAGATGCGCAAGAATCATCACATCCATGTGGGTGTGGCAGTGGCTGTAAAGGATGGCTTGCTAGTGCCGGTCGTGCGTTTTGCTGATAACAAATCTCTCTCGCACATTGCGGTTGAAGTAAAAGAATTGGCACAAAAGGCTCACGATAAAAAATTACAACCTTCAGACTGGGAAGGAAGCACCTTCACAATTTCCAACTTGGGCATGTTTGGAATTGAAGAGTTTACTGCCATTATTAATCCTCCGGATGCTTGCATTTTAGCTGTAGGTGGAATTAAGGAAACGGCCATTGTTAAGAACGGACAGCTTGTTCCGGGTAATGTAATGAAGGTTACACTTTCTTGCGATCACCGTGCAGTAGATGGTGCCGTTGGCTCCGCATTCCTGAAGACTTTGAAAGGATTATTGGAAGATCCTGTTAGAATTTTGATTTAATACCAACTAAATTAATTACGTGTCCTACGATCTTTAAGCTGTAGGACACGTTGCTTTAAAAGGACATGGAAAAAATAAAATCCACAACCGTACTTGCGGTAAAGCATAACGGACATGTAGCGATTGGTGCCGATGGACAAGCTACCATGAATAATTACATCGCCAAGAGCAACGTGAAGAAGATCCGCAAACTGCAAGATGGTAAGGTCATAACCGGTTTTGCAGGATCTACAGCCGATGCGTTTACCTTATTGGACCGCTTCGAAGAAAAACTGAATAGCTATGGTGGTAATATGAAACGTGCTGCCATTGAACTCGCAAAAGACTGGCGCATGGATCGTTACCTGAGAAGGTTGGAGGCTATGATGATCACGGCCAGTAAAGACGAGATTCTTATTCTGTCGGGAACTGGAGATGTGTTAGAACCGGATAACGAAGTAGCTGCGATTGGATCAGGTGCCATGTATGCACAATCGGCAGCCTTAGCTATGAAAAAGCATGCCCCTCATCTTTCGGCAGAAGAGATTGTTCGGGAGAGCCTGAACATTGCTGCGGATATCTGTATTTACACCAACCATAACCTGATTGTTGAAAAACTTTAACCTTCGGTTGATTCGGAATTTTCTTTAATCTTTTTTTCCTGATTGTGCGCCAGAATCATCACGTAAAATTACAAACGGTTGCAGGTGTGTAGAGTTGCGATAGCAATACTTTGAGATTACTCGCGTTTGGCATCGCCAGGAGCATACCGACAATACCCAGAATTTTCCTCCCATCATAGAGCTTATGCATGTAATCAAGTCGGTTGAAGGGGTATTGAATCTTCCATTGTTAAATTTTACATTTATGGAAATTGTAGATGAATCATTTTAAGTATGAAAAAATATCTTCTCACATTCTTAATTTTAGTATCAACCCTGGGTGTAATGGCTCAGCAACTTTTTGCCGATAAAAACTTTACGAGACAGGATACGTTGCGAGGTTCGATTACGAAAGAACGAGTATGGTGGGATTTGCTCCACTATGAACTTACTGTTTCGGTAAATCCCGGTGATCAATCAATCAAGGGAAAGAATATAATTCAGTATAAAGTGATTGGTTCTAGCCAAACGATGCAAATTGATTTGCAATCACCCATGGTCATTGACAAAGTTGTTCAGTCAGGTAAAGAGCTGGAAGTGGTACATGAAGGATTTACACATTTTATCAAGCTATTGAAAGCACAAAATCCTGGAGAAACGAGCGAGGTTGAAATTCATTTCTCAGGTAAGCCCCATGTGGCAGCAAATGCCCCGTGGGATGGTGGGTTTACCTGGTCGAAGGATAGTAACGGAAAGCCATTTATTGCCACATCTTGTCAGGGAATTGGGGCGAGTTTATGGTGGCCTTGCAAGGATCACATGTATGATGAGCCTGACAACGGAATGCTCATTCATCTGAACGTTCCCACAACGTTGATTGCCGTATCGAACGGTCGACTAAAAAAAGAGAAAGCTGAAAAGGATAAAACAAAAACCTATACGTGGGAG
>JANNQJ010000204.1:0-6244 GCA_031400675.1 Cyclobacteriaceae bacterium | reverse complement strand
CGGCAGACCGGCACGACCAGCTCCTGTTGAATTCCCCCAGGATCGGAAGGTAGCAAGGGTAGATAGTTGTAGCGGTGCGATGTTCGGTTTGCCATTTTTTACTGCGTACTACGAATCATTGAGCGAAGTAGTATTTTACCCTCTGTTTACTTTATTTTTACCTATAAAACTACTACAATGAAGTTCTTTATCGACACTGCCAATCTGAATGAAATAAAAGAAGCCCACGACCTGGGTGTGTTGGATGGTGTAACTACCAATCCATCATTAATGGCGAAAGAAGGCATTAAAGGTGCTGATAACATCAAAGCGCATTATAAAGCCATCTGTAATATTGTCGATAATAATGTGAGTGCAGAGGTCATTGCCACTGACTTTGAGGGCATTATCAAAGAAGGCTATGAGCTGGCCAAGATCGACAGCAAAATTGTGGTGAAAGTGCCGATGATTAAAGATGGTGTAAAAGCTCTCAAAAAATTTAGCGGTGAAGGAATTCGAACAAACTGCACATTAGTTTTTTCTGCAGGACAAGCAATTTTAGCCGCGAAAGCAGGTGCAAGCTACGTTTCTCCTTTCATTGGCCGCTTGGATGACATCTCACAAGATGGCTTAGAACTCATCTCACAAATTCGTCTCATCTATGACAACTACGGATACCAAACTGAAATCCTCGCTGCTTCTGTGCGTCATACCATGCATTTGATTCAGTGTGCGGAAATCGGTGCCGATGTATCTACATGCCCGCTAAGTGTGATTCTAGCACTTCTTAACCATCCCCTCACGGATAGTGGCCTTGCTAAATTTTTAGCTGATCATAAGAAATCTAATTCATAAAGATGTTTTCTACCGATCCCGTTATACGCATAAGAGAGGCTCATATTTTTCAGGACAGCAGTACTGTATTAAGAGATATTAGTTTCGATATTGAAAAAGGTGAGTTTGTTTTTTTAGTTGGAAGAACGGGATCAGGAAAATCATCTTTACTCAAGACGCTCTATGCCGACCTGAACTTACGTTTAGGGGATATCGATGTGGCGGGATTTAACATTCGTGGGATTAAAGATTCTCAAGTGCCAAAACTAAGAAGGAAACTGGGTATTATTTTCCAGGATTTCCAACTCTTCCCGGATCGGAGTGTTGGTGACAACCTGATGTTTGTTTTAAAAGCTACAGGTTGGTCCGATAACGGAAAAATGAGAGGAAGGCTGAGTGAAGTACTGATGCAGGTTGGGTTAGGCTCAGTAGAAAAGAAAATGCCACATCAATTATCAGGAGGTGAACAACAACGAATTGTAATTGCCCGTGCACTTTTGAATGAACCTGTGATCCTCATTGCTGATGAACCCACAGGGAATTTAGATCCAGAGGTCTCCCACGGGATACTCAAATTATTTCAGCAAATCAACAGAAGCGGAACTGCCGTATTAATGGCCACCCACGACTACAGCTTAATTAAAAAATTCCCTGCCCGGATTTTAAAATGTGAAGACGGTAAAGTGGTTGACTCTGTTAAAGAACCTTTCGAGTTGATCTCAGAATATTAGTAAAAGCATATTAAAAATTTTGTTGTATTCGCGGACTTGTTCCGTGGTCCCCAATTGAATAATTAATAAAGGGATGCCGGAATAAATCCGGCTAGGCGTGATAGTTTTTTGAGAGAATTCTCCTTCAATATTCAAACAGTTATTTTCGGTTTTTCAACCATATTTTCTCCCTCGTCAATTTTATGTAGCTGTTGATTAAGTAAATCAATCCTGATCAACAGGTTTAACACCAACGCATCCTTTACTTTCTGACTGGGTCTGGTTTTCATTTCTTCTTTCAGTACTTCATACATGGCATCAAGTTGTTGGAAGTCTTGCGTAAAGCCATTCAGGCCAGCCTCTTGTCCACGTGATGCCTCTATCTGATTAACCTTTTCAGATATTTGACTGATATAAAAAGACTCAATATCTTTAAACTCGCTTAAGGCTATGCTCCTTTCACGCTGGGCCGTAAATTTTGGTACCGCCAGATATATACAAAGTCCTAATAATACAACCGCTGCTGCACGCCATACAATAAGCGAGTTCCAAAACGAAGCATTACTGAATAACCGATTACTGATTGTCATCCACACTTTGTCAGATGGCACTTTATCATCAAACGCCTCCTTGTTTTGATTGATAAAATCTTCTATTGAGTTTTTCATATTATTTTACTAAAAGTTCTTTCAATTTATTCTTCGCCCTGTTCAACTGCGACTTTGAAGTCGATTCTGTGATTCCCATAATTTCTCCAATTTCCTGATGATCGTAGCCCTCTAGTAAATAGAGAGACAAAACAGAACGATATCCATCAGGCAGTAATTCAATGCACCTTTTCACTCTACTTACACTTAGCTCTGGCAAGTATTCTTCTTCTGGTTCCTCAATTGGTACATCAAACTCTTCGTTGTCCAGCATCACTTCCAATTTACGTTTCTTCAATAAGTTGATAGCTTTGTTCACGACAATCCTTTTTACCCATGAACCGAAAGTTGCATCGCCACGGTAACTTTCCAGATTTCGAAATGCACTGACAAAAGCTTCCTGCAACACATCCTCCGCATCTGCTTCATTCCCTGTAATTCGATACCCAACGTTATACATGGCCTTCGAATACAGCTTATAAAGCCTGAAATGAGCCTCTTGATCGCCCGCCCGGCAACGGAGAATAAGCTCTGCATGAATGTTTACGGCCTGCTCGTTCAAACGTAATTTGGGCTATTCTTGTAATAGACAAGGTAGGAATAAAAGGGTTGCATTGCCTGATTTGCCAGTTACGCGTTTCCGGTCACGGGCAACTAAATAAGACCTTTCTCTTTAGCAATTTTCTTTAATAATTGAAGTGCTTCTTCTCTGTCATTACGAATCTCACCTTCCAGAATTGCTTCCTTGATTTGTTCTTTTATCTCGCCAATAATGCGACCGGCTGGCAGGTTGAACATTTTAATGATCTCATCGCCCGAAACAGGCGGTTGAAAATTCCGAATACTATCCTTTGCCTCAACCTCTGCCATTTTAGTTTCTACAACATCAAAATTCTTGAGATACCGATTTACTTTGTCATTATTCTTAGATGTGATGTCCGCGCGACAAAGTTTCATCAGGGCATCCACGTCATCTCCGGCTTCAAATAGCAATCTTCGAATAGCTGAATCCGTAACTTCCTTTGATAAAGGGATTGGTCGTAAATGCATGCGTACTAACTTTTGAACGAAATCCATTTTCTCATTTAACGGTAGTTTCAGTCTCCTGAAAATACCCGGTACCATTCGGGCGCCTTTGTCTTCATGTCCATGGAATGTAAATCCATGAACTTTATCGAATCGCTTAGTCTGAGGCTTGGCAATATCATGTAGAATGGCAGACCAACGTAGCCAAAGATCATCCGATACTTTTGCTACATTATCGAGTACTTGCAGGGTATGATAAAAATTATCCTTGTGTGCACTCCCACCCACATATTCCACTCCGTGAAGCAATACCATTTCCGGAAAGAACATGTTCAATAAACCACTTTGAAATAATAACTTGAATCCATACGATGGAATAGCGCTGAGAATAATTTTATTGAGTTCATCTGTAACCCGCTCTTGTGAAACAATTTTTAAACGTTCCTTTTGGTCAACGATCGCCTGATACGTATCTGCTTCAATATCAAAATTCAACTGCGAAGCGAAACGAATTGCCCGCATCATGCGAAGCGGGTCATCTGAAAAGGTAATAGCAGGCTCCAGTGGAGTTTTAATGGTTTTGCCCTTCAAGTCCCCTACTCCATTAAATGGGTCAATCAATTCACCATAGCTTTCCTTATTCAGGCTGATGGCCATCGCATTGATCGTGAAGTCTCTGCGCTTTTGATCATCCTCAAGCGAGCCGTCTTCAACAATCGGTTTTCGTGACTCACTGCGATAGGACTCTTTTCGGGCACCAACAAATTCAAGGTCCAAATCTTGTAAAGGAATTTGGGCAGTACCGAAATTCTTATAAACATGAACCTGAGTTTGCAGCGCATAGGCCACTTGTTGAGCCAGTTCAATCCCGCTGCCCAAGCAAACAAAATCAATATCCTTGGAGGGTCGTTTAAGTAAGATATCGCGCACGTAGCCCCCTACCACAAACGTTTTAAGATTTGCAGCATCCGCCACCTGGCTAATTGTTTTGAACACCGGGTGCTCCAGCGATGATGAAAGATTCATGAACACTAAAAAAACAGAGTTTAAATTTACGGTATAATGTTGGGGATAAAAATTACAGAATCTTAGAACGTCATTTCGAGCGAGAGCGAGAAATCTCCAACGGTGTTCTCCATTAGGAGATTTCTCAGTCGTACCTCCTTCGAAATGACGTTATATAAGTGCTAATCCTTATAAAAGGTCGGGCACGGAATGAATCTTTCTTTCTTCTTCGATTTGGTCGAAGTAGCTACATTCAACTTGTACTTCAAAGCTATTTCATGCGCACCACCGGAGGCCGGACCTAAGTCAGAAATGGTGATGTCATAGCTGTAACTTAATTCAACTTTGTCGAGTTGAAAACCGAGAATCACCACAACGGCATCCTGACTAATTTTGTCTTTCACATTCTGCGTAATCGGTATGCCTCTGTACCATAAGCCAATCACAATAGGTTCGTATAAAAAATAGGTCCCGATATCCAACTGGTCAAAACTGCCCTGATGCTTGTATACAAATGAAGGCGCAATAGCAGCTACCCGATCACGCTTCATCAGTCCGTGATAAAGCGGTATTCTGATCCCCCCATGAAGGGTAGTCTTGATGGGTATTGATGCCTCATCATCCAACAAAGAGCGGTTAGGTTCATTCAGGTGCGATGCCGAAAAACCAAACCATACTTTACGGCTATAGATCAATGCGCCAGCGCCAAAATCAAAATAGGTTGCGCTTTGAATATTGTCATAATCTGTACTGGGCGGCAGGTTTCCATCGGAATCAAATTCCAGTTGATCATTAAAAATTAATTTATTGAAATCAATGTTACGGGAAGCCACACCAAAATTCAGTCCCGATGAAAATACCCACTTATCTGCTACATGAACTCGGTAAGCGTACTGAAAATTAAATTGCGTTGATTTTAATCCCGCTGTACCAGCCTTATCCACCACAATCGAAACCCCAATACCACTATTCAGATTCTCGAGATTATAATCATACGAAAAAGCATACGTGACAAAGCCATTTGTAATATTGGGCCATTGATTTCGGTGATTAGCAATGAATCGATGATCGTTCGCTGTTCCGGAAAATGCCGGGTTTAAATACAACGGAGCAGCATAGTATTGTGAAAACTCCGGATCTTGCGCGTGCAGTGATTGACACTGTAAAAATAGCGCAACAGAAATTATCCAACCAATAGTTTTTATTGAATTCTGCTTTCGGCAATGAACAATCAGCTTGAAGCTGGAAGCCTGAAGCTTGAAGCTGAGTGTGCTATAGAACTTATATAAAATTTTTCCCATCATTATCTCATCAAATGAATATCACCCATACGCGTTATCACATTTCCGTTTTCGTATTTGGCTACAATTTTGTACACGTATACATCCTGCTGGCAAAGCTTACCCTGAAAGTATCCGTCCCAACCTACTTGAGGGCTCTTGCTTTCAAAAAGCAATTCTCCCCAACGATTAAAAACCATGATTTGAAATTCAGTTACGCCTCGCATCAGTGGAAGGAATACGTCATTTTCTCCATCTCCGCTTCCCGGACCTTCCTTGCCAGGCGTGAAGGCATTGGGCAATAATATCTCCGCACCCTTTTCCACACGTACTGCAGAAGCTACGCGTGCTGTATCCACGCAACCCGATGAATTGGTGACTGCTAACATGATGTCGTAGAGGCCTTCGGTTTGATAGGTGTGAACCGGTTCAAAATCGGTAGAGGTTTGCCCATCACCAAAATCCCAGAAATAGCTGAACGCCCCAAAGCTTTGGTTGTTGGTAAATATTTTACCGCCAGGTATGTACACCATTACTGGCTTAATCGTGAACTGCGCCACCGGACTTTCAAATACTTCAATGATACCCGATTTGGTTATACTTACTGTGTCGCCAAGAATATTTGTAGCAGATAATGTCACCGAATAAATCCCGGGTTCATTGTATGTATAGACAGGATTGATGGCATGTGACGTACCCTGTCCGTTTACCAACTTGTCGCAATTTGCAGACCCCGGATCATACTTCTGGGAATTTGGAAACG
>JANNQJ010000203.1:0-2646 GCA_031400675.1 Cyclobacteriaceae bacterium | reverse complement strand
GATATCCTCGCTCCTGCTTTTATTACCATGGCGTTAGGATTTGAATATCACCCGGTTGATTATTTTAAAGTCCGAATCGCACCATTCGCTCCACGGGTTACCATCTTGCACAATAATAAAGGAAGGTTTGATGAAGTGGATAGTATAGCCCCTTATGGTGTTATCGTTGGTGAAGACACACGCTTTGAATGGCTGGCGTTTCAGTTGACAGCCGATTTTGATAAGGAAATCGCCAAGAACATTACCTTAAAGTGGAGATACCTGATGTTTGCCAACTATGAAACGCTGGAAGCAAAAGCAATTGATCATCGATTAGACTTAATGATTACGGCCAAGGTTAACAAATTTATTTCGGTTGGATTAGGTGGTATTATGCTTTATGATTTTGATCAGGTGGATGAAGTTCAGTATAGCCAGGCATTCAATATTGGTTTTGCGTATTCTTTCCAGAATTACGAAGAAAAGAAATAAACGGACATTATTTAGTTATTCAACAGGCTCGAAATATTCGAGCCTTTTTCATTTTGATGAGTTGATAGTTTTAAATTGCATAAAACTCACTCGCATGTTAAAAGAAAAGTTCATTGAAGCTATTAACAAAGCGTACACCACGCCATTGCCTGCTATCTATCTGGGTGCAGGAATCTTTCAAGGTCAAATTATTGGCGAAGCAAAAGTGAACGTACCCTTGCGCATGATGAACCGCCATGGATTGGTAACAGGAGCTACAGGTTCAGGTAAAACAAGAACACTGCAATTAATAGCCGAGCAACTTTCTGCTGCAGGAGTACCCGTGTTTATGCCCGATATGAAGGGAGATCTTTCCGGTATGGCTAAAGAAGGGATAGCAAATGACAAAATCAATGAACGCGCAAAAGCATTAGGGATCAAGTATACTCCCTCAGGCTTCCCGGTAGAGTTGTATTCGCTTAGCGGAAAACAGGGTGCACAAATGCGCGCCACGGTAACTGAGTTTGGGCCTGTTCTGTTAAGCAAGATTTTAGAACTAAATGAAGTTCAGTCGGGCGTCCTGTCGGTCATTTTCAAATATGCCGATGACAAAAACCTGCCGATTGTAGATTTCAACGATTTAAAGAAGGTTTTGAATTATTTATCAGAAGGAGCGGGAGCGCAGGAGATCAAATCCGATTATGGAAAAATATCAACGACTACTTCGAGTACGATTCTAAGAAAAATTGTTGCGCTTGAACAGCAGGGCATTCACATGATTTTTGGTGAGCAGTCATTTGACATTCAAGACTTGTTTGAAAAGGTAGACGGCAGGGGAGTGATCAGTATCCTCAATGTGTCTGATGTCCAAAGCCAACCCTCTATTTTCTCCACGTTCATGCTGGCATTGCTGGCGGAGTTGTATCAAAATCTTCCGGAAGCAGGGGACCTGGACAAGCCTAAGCTTATTTTCTTTTTAGATGAAGCCCATTTATTGTTTAAGGACGCACCGAAAGCATTCATGGATCAGATTGAACAGGTTATTCGTTTGATCCGATCGAAAGGCGTGGGAATATTTTTCTGCACGCAACTCACGCAAGATGTTCCTGCTACTGTGCTCTCGCAATTAGGTAACCGGGTGCACCATGTAATTCGGGCATTTACTCCGAATGATGTGAAGGCACTGAAAGAAACCATTAAAACTTTTCCGAAGTCAGATTTTTATGACATGGAGCAGCAGTTTACCCAGTTGGGTACCGGGCAGGCATTTATTACCGTATTAAATGAAAAGGGTATTCCAACCGAAACCGTAGTGACGCACCTAGCACCTCCGGCCTCGGTGATGGGGCCGCTTACGACTGATGAGTATCAAAATCAACTTAAAAATTCGGATGTGTATAAAAAATATAAGGAAACCGTTGATCCGCAAAGTGCCTTCGAAATTCTGGAGGCCAGAATGAAGCAACAGGACAGTGCAGAAGTACAAAAGGAGCAACAAGTCAAAACAACTTCCAGGGGCAGGCAAGAAAAATCTACTTTTGAAGAGGTCATCAGTTCACCCGTGGCCAAGCAGGTAGGGCGTGAACTGGTACGGGGCGTATTTGGAATGTTGTTTGGAACGACTACCAGGAGAACATCACGAAGGCGAGGGATTTTTTAGAAATCCGTATCCAATCCCAGCCTCTCTTTCAGGTCTTTAAGTTTTGGATTTTTTTCAGCGAGGTGTTCAAATTTTTCCCGATTGGTATAGATCACTTTCTTTTCATCTGAAACATTTAGTTCGCCCACGAGTTGAATCGTGTTATTACTCAGCTTCTCTCTCAAAAATGTTAGGGCGTCACTTTTAATGGTATTAATAAGCGTATCCTGAAAGCTATTGTGGAGGTGTACAATCACTTTGTTATCGCGAATCTCAATTTCCTGTGAAAGCAGGTTATATTCTGCCTGATAAAGTTTCCGTGTTTCAGCAAACGCAGCCCAAACGGCACGCAGATGGTCGGGTGTAAAGGGTTGATCTATCTTTTCTTCAACTACAACCCTCTGTTTAGGCTCTTCTTTTACACCACCTTTTAGTGTGTTAAGCTTTGGGATTTGCAATGTACTCGTTGCCTTTCCGGTTTCAGGTGTAATGATTTTTGGAGTTTCAGGATTTTTTGTCGCAGGTGTAACTAATTTTTCTGGTTTGGGTTCTTCAAC
>JANNQJ010000202.1:0-7044 GCA_031400675.1 Cyclobacteriaceae bacterium | reverse complement strand
CAATCATGCTCCTAGTGTGAATACGCAAAACTATCGCGTTCAAGCATATACGCACTTTGCCTTGGGTCTTGACTATGTTTTATTGCGACCTCCTTTTTTAAGGGCGGCTCAGAATACCAGGGAAATTTCTAAAGTAGAGTCAGTTGCAATCTGTTTTGGAGGCTCAGACGCTAAGAATTTAACGCAACGTGCACTCAGCGTTGTCAAAGAGTATTCAGAATTTAAAAAGATAATTCTGGTGGTGGGTCAGGCGTATAATTATGATGAAGAATTGAAAGCCTCCATTAAAAGAGATTTGCGAGTAGAATTACATAAAGGCATCGATAGCGAACAAATGCTCCAGATTATGTTGCTAACGCAAGTAGTAATTGTTTCTGCCAGCAGTGTTCTGCTAGAAGCTATGGCAGCTCGATGTTGTATTATTTCGGGTGCTTACGTTGATAATCAAAAAATTATTTACGAATCCTTTCGCAAGGATGGTGTCTTTGTTGATGCAGGTAATTTTTCAGTAGCTGAAATTAAAAACGCAGTAGAATCTGTATTAAAAAAAGTATTTGTCGCCCCAAAAGCAATTGATGGGCTTTCAAACAAAAGGTTACTAAAAAAATTTATACAATTGTCAATAAGCAATCAATTGAAATTGAGAATTGCTACAGAGAATGATTTGCAAACTACATATCAATGGGCAACACATCCTGCAATTCGGGCCTTTGCATTTCAACAAAACAAAATTGAATGGGAGGAGCATGTCGAATGGTTCCGAAATAAATTGAAGGATGAGAAGTGTATTTACTTTATGGCAGAGCATGATGGTGCTATCATTGGCTCTGTAAGATTTGACGTCCGTGATAACGAGGCAGTAATAAGTTATTTGGTTGACCCGCACTATCAATCAAAAGGATATGGCCTTATCCTACTGGCCAAGAGTTTTGAAGAAATCCTTAATGAATTAAAAAATAGACGGATTACTACTCGAGACTTGGTCGGATATGTTATGGAGAATAATTACCCTTCCAGTAAGACTTTCGTAAATTTGGGGTTCCGTGAAATTAAGGTAGACGGAAAATTGAAGTTTGTAAAAAGTTTGTATGGCTCCATCAATTAGTATTGATTCCAGAAGAATAGGTAATGGTAGTCCGGTTTTTATTATAGCCGAATTATCAGCCAATCATAATGGGAGTTTAAAAACAGCCGAGGACACAATCCGTGCAGCAAAAAGAGCTGGAGCTGATGCTATCAAATTTCAAACCTATACGGCCGATACCATCACATTAAATTCCCGGAATGACGATTTTAAATTAAAACAGGGCACGATCTGGGACGGCAAGTATTTGTATGATCTTTATAAAGAAGCTTACACACCGTGGGAGTGGCATGAGCAACTGTTTAAAGTAGCAAAGGAAGAAGGGCTGGTTTGTTTCTCATCCCCTTTTGATTTTACAGCAGTCGATCTTCTCGAAAAACTAAACTCACCAGCTTATAAAATAGCTTCTTTTGAGATTACAGATATCCCACTAATTCAATATGTAGCATCCAAAGGCAAACCTGTTATCATCTCTACAGGAATTGCCGAAGAAGAAGATATTCGACTTGCTATTGAAACTTGTAGACAAGCTGGGAATGACCAGCTTGCATTGCTAAAATGCACTTCCAGCTATCCGGCACCGATTGAAGAAGCAAACATGGTGATGACGAAAGACTTGGCAGACCGGTTTGGAGTTGTTACAGGTTTATCCGATCACACTATGGGAATTACTGTGCCCATTGTAGCAACAACTTTCGGAGCAAAAATTATTGAAAAGCATTTTATTATTGATCGCTCAATTGGCGGTGCTGACGCATCATTTTCATTGAATGAAGAAGAGTTTACCGCAATGGTTAAGTCAGTTAGAGAAGCAGAAAAAGCAATTGGTACGATTGATTACCATCTCACAGAGAAACAAAAGAAGGGCAAAGATTTTTCGCGTTCGCTGTACGTTGTTAAGGATATAAAACAAGGCGAAGAAATTACGAAAGACAATGTTAAGTCCATCCGGCCCGGATTTGGGCTGCATCCAAAATACTATTTTCAAGTGCTTGGTAAAAAAGTGAAATCCGATTTGCCTATGGGTACACGCCTTTCATTAGATCACATTCAATAAATTAACGCGACAACTGAATAATTATAAATTACATGAGCAAGTATAATGTGTATGGCATAGGTAACGCCATCGTTGATATCGTTACCGAAGTGGAGTATGACTTTTTTGAAAAAAATGAAATAGAAAAGGGCGTGATGACACTGGTGGATGAAAAACGCCAGCATCATTTAATGAAAGCTATCGATATGAAACGCAGCCGCATGTCAGGCGGTGGCTCGGCCGGAAATACAGTTGTAGCTGTAAATCAGTTTGGAGGTAAAAGTTTTTACTCTTGTTTGGTGGCAAAAGATGATCTTGGCAAGTTTTTCCTGGAAGATTTAAAAAGAAACGGAGTAGATACAAATCTAAAACATGAGAATTGCCCGGAAGGAATTACCGGAAAATGCTTGGTGATGACAAGTCCCGATGCAGAACGTACGATGAATACTTTTTTAGGAGTGAGTTCCTTCTTATCACCTGAGCATCTGGATGAAGATGCAATCAAAAATTCTTCCTACGTATACCTCGAAGGCTACCTGGTGGCAAGCCCTAAAGGGTTGGAGGCCATGAAAGCAGCAAAAAAAATAGCCGAGCGAAACAAGGTGAGTACAGCCCTTACATTTTCGGATGCCAGTATGGTGAAGTATTTCTCAAATCAAATGAATGAAGTAGTAGGCGCTAGTGTAGATCTTCTTTTTTGTAATGAAGAGGAGGCAATGATTTATACAGGAACAAATTCATTGGAGGAGGCCAGAGAAAAAATCAAACAAATAGCCAAGCGATTTGCCATTACCTTGGGTGCAAACGGAGCGCTGATTTATGATGGAGATACCTTTATCCAGATAGAACCCTACAAGGTGAAGGCGATCGATACCAATGGAGCAGGTGATTTGTTTTCGGGCGCCTTTTTATACAGTATAACCCATAATCATAGCTTTGCTGAAGCTGGAAAACTGGCTTCGCTGGCATCTTCCAGAGTAGTTACGCAATTTGGGCCTCGTCTTGACACAATGCAGGCTAAGAGCGTTTTAGGGGATTTAATCATGTAATCCATTAAAATCAATCTTGTTAATCTTGCAAATTCAAGAAATCCTGGTCATTTTTGCACCCCTTTTAGGAACAAACTGTATTGACCAATGAAACGCACGTATCAACCTTCGAGAAAGAAAAGAAAAAATAAGCACGGTTTCCGCGAAAGAATGGCTTCTGCGAATGGTCGCAGGGTACTTGCTGCCCGCAGAAGAAAAGGCAGAAAGAAACTTACCGTGTCTGACGAAACTACTTTCAAGAAGAAGTAACAGCCCCTCGGAAAAGCTGCCCGCGAGGAATTTTATTAATTTCGACCATGGGATCGTTTAGCTTTCCAAAATCAGAAAGACTTAACAAGAAAAAAGTAATACAGGAACTCTTCGACAAGGGTTCCTCTTTTTATTTGTACCCCCTCAGAGTGTTTTTTCAGAAGTGTTCCAATCCTGAATCCACACATCAGGCAATGTTTTCGGTCTCTAAGCGAAACTTTAAAAAGGCCGCGGATAGAAACTTAATAAAAAGAAGGATGCGGGAGGCTTTCAGACTTAACAAAGCTGCCATATCGGGAACATCAAAACTCCAAATGGCGTATATTTATACTGCCAGAGAAATCCTGACGTTTGAACTGATCAGGAATAAAGTATTGCTTTCATTTAAGCGATTTGAAGAAAATGAGAAGAGTTAAATGGATTGTAGGAATTGCAATAATTGCAGCCACAGCGCTCGCATTTGCACCAACCGAGCGCTATTTCGAGATCGCAAAAAGTCTGGATATTTTTGCTACACTTTTCAAAGAAGTAAACGCTTACTATGTGGATGATGTTGATCCACAAAAACTCATTCGCAAGAGCATCGACAGCATGCTGGAATCTCTTGATCCATACACGGATTATATTCCTGAGGATGAGTTAGAGAATTTCAGAGTTATTACGACAGGTCAATATGCGGGTATTGGTGCGTTGATCGGAGTAATCAATAACAAAACAATTATCACGCATCCCTATAAAGGATTTCCCGCCAACAAGGCTGGAGTAAAAGTAGGAGACGAAATCATTGCCATCGATGGTAAAAATGTGCAAGGAAAACCAACTGCTGAAGTGAGTTCCTTTTTGAAGGGCCCTGCGCGCACGGAAGTAGAGTTAAAACTTCGGAGAAGCGGAAAACCGAATGACGTAGTTATTAAAATAAAACGTGAAAAAATAACCATTAGCAATTTGGCGTATGCAGGATTGATAGGCACAGATATAGCCTACATTAAGCTGGATGATTTTACGCCTGGAGCTGCAAAAGAAGTTGCTGAGGCCTTGATGGAATTAAAAGAGCAGGGTGCAAAAAAACTCATACTCGATCTTCGTGATAACCCGGGAGGACTTATGCACGAAGCTATTAATATTGTCAACCTGTTTATTCCGCGCGACAAGGAAGTAGTCTCAACAAAAGGGAAAGTTCAGGAGTGGAACAAAGTCTATTTCACGTTAAATAATTCATTAGATACCGAAATCCCCATTGCTGTTTTAACAAGTGAGGGGAGTGCATCAGCCTCTGAGATTGTTTCGGGTGCCTTACAAGACTACGACCGCGCAATTCTGGTTGGCAGAAAGACATTTGGAAAAGGACTTGTTCAAACTACTCGACAGCTATCATACAACGCGCAGTTGAAAGTAACAACCGCGAAATATTATATACCGAGTGGTCGCTGTATTCAGGCGCTCGATTATGCTCATCGAAAAGAAGATGGCTCCGTTGCTAAACTCCCGGATTCACTTAGATCAGAATTTAAAACGAAAGGCGGTCGCAAAGTATATGATGGTAACGGAATTGACCCGGATATTACAATAGAAGATGAATATTTGGGAGCAGTAACAATAGCCCTCATACAGGATGGTTTAATTTTTGAGTTTGCATCAAAATACTGTGGTGAACAGCCTGTTATGCCCGATTTAAGATCATTTAAACTTTCAGACGCTGACTACAATAAGTTTTTGGAATGGGTCAAATCACATAAATTTTCATACGCTACTGTGTTGGAAACAAGCACTAATCAACTTATTGAGGCTGCAAAACAAGAACGTTATTACAATGAGGTGGAAGCTCCACTCAGCGATCTGAAAAAAAGGATTGAAGCAAATAAAACTTCAGATCTAATTAGATTTAAAAAGGAAATAAGTGAAATAATTGAGCAACAAATTGCATTTCATTATAATCTTGCTGAAGGCCAGGCCACGGTTTCACTCGATGATGATCCAACTGTATCTCAGGCAATAAGGGTGTTGAACGACAACAATCAATATAAAAGTACCCTTGCCCCGCGCTGATGAGCTTGATTCTTAGTTTAGAAACGTCAGCAAAAGTATGTTCTGTAGCAATTCATAATGATGCAAGATTAGTCGCAACATCTGAAATTCACATTGAACAATCGCACGCATCTAAGTTAGCAGTGCTAATTGAGGAGGTTAAAAAGAAGGCAGGAATAGAATTGAATCAGCTTGCTGCCGTAGGAATTTCTTCAGGCCCCGGTTCTTATACAGGATTGAGAATTGGGACATCTACTGCAAAGGGTTTGTGCTTTTCATTAAGTATTCCGTTAATTTCAATGGGTTCACTCGAACTGCTCGCCTTTCAAACGAAAGAGCAAAATATTCAAAATGCTTATTTATGTCCGATGATTGATGCACGCAGAATGGAAGTATATTGTTTGATGGCAGATTCATCTTTAAGAATAATTCAACCCACGGAAGCGAAAGTGATTGATGAACTAAGCTTCAAAGAATATCTGGATAAAAATAAAGTTCTGTTTTTTGGCGATGGCTCTGATAAATGCAAAGAAAAAATTCTTCACAAGAATGCGCACTTTATTAATGGCATATACCCCAAAGCATCTCAATTGGGGCTTATGATATTTAATAAATTTATAAGAAATGAGGCGGAAGATTTGGTAAACTTTGAACCTCACTATTTAAAAGAATTTATGATCAAAGAACCGAAGCCAATCAATTGAATTTTTTGGTACATATTTTTGTTGTAAACAAGTCCCCTTTGAAGGGGACAAAGTTAAGTCCCTTTTGAAGGGGGCAGGGGGATGTAAAATGGAACAAGAAAAGGAAATCATAAACAAGGTATCAACCAGCTCTCTCATTACGTTCGATTTAGAAGAGCATTATCAGGCGGGTGAGAGGGTACTGATTGATATTAAGGATCAGCTTTATGAAGGCTTGATTCTCAGGGAAAAAAATTTCCGTGAATTTATTAAGAACCAAGACTGGTCATTTTATCAAAACAAGTTTGTTGCAATTAGCTGTACAACTGATGCCATCATTCCAACATGGGCATATATGTTAGTAGCCATAGCCGCTAGACCATATGCGAAAATGATTGAATTCGGAACGCTTGAAAACCTGGAAGAGAAACTCTTTCAAAAAGCATTGTCAACAGTAAACTGGGATCAATTCCGGAATGCCAAGGTTGTAGTGAAGGGATGTAGTAAAGTCAACGTTCCCGCCTCAGCATATGTGCTCGTTGTTGCCGAATTACAACCAATTGTTTCAAGCCTGATGTTTGGGGAAGCATGCAGTACGGTTCCGCTTTACAAAAGGAAGTAATAATCCCCAGGGCATAGAATGTGGATAAAATGCCCTTCTGGACTTTGCCAGTCTACCTTCCATAGGTAGTTTTGGACTCTCTTTTGATGGATTAAGGTTGCTGAATTAAGATCAAAATTTTTTTAATCGAGGTTGCAAAGACAGATGTCTTCTGTTACCTTTGCACTCCGTTTTTGGGTAGGAGGGTTGAATTGAGGAGATTGAGAGGGCACTTATAGTCGGCAGGATTAGGAGTGTTACATTGACAAGACAAGTTGAAGGTTTAGTACCAGAGGCGAGTAAGAGTCAGAACGTTC
>JANNQJ010000201.1:0-3522 GCA_031400675.1 Cyclobacteriaceae bacterium | reverse complement strand
GGGGTAATCTTTTTAGTGAAGAGGTTTTTGTATTCACACCAAAGGGCGAATTGAAAACACTTCCACATGGGGCAACCGCATTGGATTTTGCTTTTGATATACATACGCAAGTTGGTTCAAAGTGTATAGGGGCTAAGGTTAACAATAAGCTTGTTCCCATAAACTATGTGTTGAAAAATGGTGATCAGATAGAAATACTCACCTCGACAAAACAAAAACCTCATGAAGACTGGCTTCGGTTTGTCATCACATCCAAAGCAAAAGGCCGCATTAAAGATCAGCTTAAAGAGGATAAAAAGAAATCGGCCGATGACGGCAAAGAAATCATCCTTCGAAAATTAAAGCAGATGAAAATTGAGCCATCGCAGATGGTGTTTGAACAAATGCGCGAGTACTTTAACGCTCCAACGCATTTTGAACTTTACTATCGTGTTGGTAGAGGGCTTATTAATTCGGCCGACATTAAGCGTTTCAAAGACTACAAACCTGCTTCGCCTCTCAAGAACAGACCTAATCTTCGGGTAGCGGATGCTAAAATGATTGAGCAGGAGATCACAAAGATAAAAGGGCGATATGAAGATATTTTATTGATCGGAGAAGACATGGACGTGGTCGATTACAAATTGGCCAAATGTTGTACTCCAATTCCAGGTGATGATGTATTTGGCTTTGTGACTGTGAACGAAGGCATTAAAATTCACCGAACTACCTGTCCGAATTCAGCTGAGCTTTTATCTAACCATGGAAATCGAGTAGTAAAAGCTAAATGGACTTCACAACACGAGGTGGCTTTTCTTACAGGATTGAAAATCAGGGGAACGGATAGAGTTGGTTTAATCAATGACATTTCAAAAATCATTTCTGATGAACTTAAAGTGAATATGAGTTCTATGTCTATCCATACCGATTCAGGGATTTTTGAAGGCGAGATTATGCTGTATGTGAATGATACACGCCACCTGGAGCAACTCATCCACAAGTTGGAAGAAGTAGAGGGGCTTGTAAAAGTAAGCCGTTTCGACTCCAAAGGGATAAGTTAAAAGGTGTGCATATTTCTCACACTGAAAGATTCCAATGAATTTTAAATCCTGCAAATCCTTAAATCCTTAAAGCCTGATCAATTATCTTTGCCCTTTAACCGCACCATGGCCATTAATCCTAAAGTTTACGAGGAAGTAAAAAAAATCTTTACCGCCTACCTGGAAAACAAAGAGCTTCGTAAAACCCCCGAGAGATACGCCATACTGGAAGAAATTTACTCTCGTGATGGTCACTTTGATGTAGAACTGCTTTACATCAGTATGAAAAATAAAAACTACAGAGTCAGCAGAGCAACGGTATATAACACCTTAGATTTGTTGGTGGAGTGCGATCTGGTTAGTAAGCATCAGTTTGGTAAAAACCTGGCGCAGTATGAGAAGTCATATGGATACAAGCAGCACGATCATTTAATTTGCATGGATTGTCACAAAGTGGTTGAATTTTGTGACCCCAGGATTCAGAACATTCAAAAAACAGCTGAAGAATTCCTGCACTTTAATATCGTACATCATTCGTTGATTTTATACGGTGCATGTTCAAAACCAAACTGTGAAAATAAAAAAGCAACTGTGGCACCACAGCTTAATACAATAAAGGATATTTAATACCAATCAAAATGAAATTTAGTTCTGAGGTAAAAGATGAAACGCTTGTCATTCGACTCGATGGTGATTTAATAGGGGAGAATGACGGAACTGGAGTATTGTCAATTGCGACAGATGCCATCCAAAAAAAAGTAGTAAAGTGTGTCATTGATATATCCAACTTACGCTACATCAACAGTAGTGGCATCGGGGTATTAATTACCATTTTAACAAAATTCAGAAACAAGGGAGGAGAAGTGTATTTGTTAAAACCTTCAGAGAGTGTTCAAAAATTATTGGTAATCACTAAGTTGAATGCAATTTTCCAGATTGCTAAAACAGAAGAAGAAGCGTTAACGCTCGCAAAGAAATAACCATGTCAAAAGTAGATGTATTATTAGGCCTCCAGTGGGGCGATGAGGGTAAGGGCAAGATTGTCGATGTACTGGCTCCGAAGTATGATGTAGTGGCGCGTTTTCAAGGCGGCCCCAATGCAGGACATACGCTTGAGTTTGATGGAATTAAGCACGTACTGCATCAAATACCTTCTGGAATTTTCAGGGAAAAGACCAAGAATATTATTGGCAATGGAGTGGTGCTCGACCCGATTGTATTTAAAAAAGAGATTGAATCACTTCAAAAGTTCAATCTGAACATTAAAGACAATTTGTTCATTTCAAAAAAGGCAACCATCATTATCCCCACGCATAGGTTATTAGACCAAGCCTATGAAAAGGCAAAAGGTGATAATAAAATCGGATCAACGCTAAAAGGTATCGGTCCTTCTTATCAGGATAAAATTGGTCGTCAGGGTTTACGTGTCGGAGATATATTGTCCGATAAGTTTAAAGATAAGTTTAAGAAGCTAACTGACATACATTTTGAAATCCTAAAGAATCATCACATTGAATTTAACTGGAGTGAACTTGAAACGCAGTTTTTTGATGCTGTTGAATTTCTTAAACAATTCAACTTAGTTGAAAGTGAATATCTGATTAACCAGGAACTGAAATCAGGGTCCACTATCTTAGCCGAAGGTGCTCAAGGTTCTTTGTTAGATATTGATTTCGGAAGTTATCCTTTTGTAACAAGCTCAAACACAGTAACGGCAGGGGCTTGTACAGGATTAGGCGTTGCGCCATCTCACATTGGTGAAGTGTATGGTATATTTAAAGCCTACAGCACACGAGTTGGTAGCGGCCCTTTTCCGACAGAACTGTTAGATGAAGAAGGAGAGAGGTTGCGCAAACAAGGAAATGAGTTTGGTTCAACTACCGGCCGGCCAAGGCGCTGTGGTTGGATTGATATTCCTTCTCTCAAATATTCTATCATGATCAATGGTGTAACACAATTGCTAATGATGAAAGCCGATGTATTGAGTATTTTTTCAACGATAAAAATCTGCACGCACTATCAGTTAAAAGATGGATCGATAACAGATATGTTGCCGTATGAATTAATCAACGATAAAATTATTCCTGTCTACAAAGAAATAAAAGGTTGGAGTGTTCCTTTAACAGGAATCTCGGAAGACAATCTTCCAATTGAGTTGATGGAGTATATCTCATTTTTAGAGCTGCATTTAGGCGTTCCAATCACCATCATTTCTACGGGTCCTGATAGAAAACATACAATTCATCGCCAGTTTGTAGTTAATTAAAGGACACAAACGACTGATAATCAGTTGTGTTCTTAGGTTGAATAATTCCCTTCAAAATTTTTCTATACCCCACTTGCATAATGAGGTCACTAAACATACCTTTGCACTCCGTTTTTGGGTAGGAGGGTTGAATTGAGGAGATTGAGAGGGCACTTATAGTCGGCAGGATTAGGAGTGTTACATTGACAAGACAAGTTGAAGGTTTAGTACCAGAGGCGAGTAAGAGTCAGAACGTTC
>JANNQJ010000200.1:0-8232 GCA_031400675.1 Cyclobacteriaceae bacterium | reverse complement strand
TCACTACATGGATTTGAAGAGAATGACTACGCACCACAGGCCAATGCCCACAAACGAACCCTTCAACAATTAGTGCACGAAATGAAGAACCTCCGCACTGCTTCGGTCGACCTCTTTGCCAGTTTCTCACCTGAAATGCTTCAACGCAAAGGTATAGCGAGTAACAACCAGATCTCGGTTATTAACCTGGGTTACATTATTGCCGGCCATGAAACACATCACCGAAACATATTAATCGAACGGTATCTGAAAAAGTGATGATTCGGAATATTCTTGTTTTGTCAGCACTCCTGGCGGCATGTTCACCTGTTTCAAAAACAGTATTGAATAAAAAATTTCGCTCGTTAGAAGAAAACCTTCAGAACCACACGGGCTTTATGTTGTATGACCCAGAGAAAAAAAAGGAAGTGTACGCATATCAGGCAAAGCAATATTTTACACCCGCTTCAAATACCAAAATATTTACTTTTTATACATGCTTAACAGTGTTAGGGGATTCCATTCCGGCATTGCAATACATGGAAAGGGAAGATTCACTAATTTTTAAAGGTACTGGTGATCCCTCATTTCTTTATCCGGAATCATTCGACTCCAGAAGAACATTTGATTTTCTTCAGTCGAGCAACAAGCAACTCTATTTAGTTGAAGATAATTATTTTACTTCTGAACTGGGATCCGGCTGGGCCTGGAGCGATTACAACGATGTATACTCCTCTGAGCGCTCAGCGTTTCCGATTTATGGGAATTTCTTTTCTACTGAACACTGTGGTCAATCCTTAAAAATTATCCCGAGGGCATTTTCGTATGGAGTTACGGTATTGGACAGCACAGAAGAATCCAAAATTGTGCGTGACATTGGTTCCAATAGGATTAGTTTTTATCCAGGGAGAAAGCATCAGGAAAGAGAGCAGTGGCAAACCCCTTTTAAAACGAGTGCTGATGTAACCGCAAGGCTATTGACGGACACATTAAAGAAAGAGGTTCATGTTATGAACCACATAGCCTGGAATTCAGTGAAAACATTTTTCAGTATTCCAGCTGATAGTCTCTATAAAGTAATGATGCAGGAGAGTGATAATTTCGTTGCAGAACAATTATTGTTGATGTGCGCGAATGTGCTGAGCGATTCATTAAAACCGGAAATTGCTATTGAGTACATAAAAAAAAATCATCTTATCGACCTGCCTGACAAACCCATTTGGGTAGATGGTTCGGGGTTATCGCGCTACAACTTATTTACGCCCCGCAGCATCGTGAAATTGTGGGAAAAAATTTATGAGCAAGTTCCGCGCGAGCGATTATTTCCATTGTTGGCTATTGGAGGAAAGACTGGAACGATCAAGAGCTGGTACAAAAATGATCCGCCCTATATTTTCGGTAAAACAGGCACTCTATCAAACAACCATAACTTAAGCGGATACCTGGTAACAAGGAAAGGAAGAACGCTTATCTTTTGTTTTATGAACAACCACCATTCGGCTTCAACAAGTGCAGTACGAAGGGAAATGGAAGTGATTTTAAAATCGATCTATGAACAATATTAGAAAATGAAAATTTCAAATATCAAGTTGCATGTCTCAATTTTTTTTCTCCTGCATGGCATTGTAGTAAATGCACAATTTCAAGATAGCCTTGGACTTAAAATCGGGCAGATGATTTTAATCGGGTTGCCGAATACCAAAGTTGACCCCAACGTGTTGGCGGCAGTGCGTTCTGGAAAGATAGGTTCAATACTTCTTTTTGAGAAAAATATTCCCGCAAAGAATTCCTATATCGAATTGAAAAAGATTTTGTGGACGTATCAGAAGGCCGCAACTATTCCTCTCTTCATTTCTATAGATCAGGAAGGTGGAAAAGTTAATCGCCTGAAAGAGAAGTATGGTTTTCCGCGATCAGTAACCGCAGCAAAGCTTGGCAAATATGCGTTAGACTCAGTTCAATTTTATTCACAAATAACTGCAACAACATTGGCGGGCCTGGGTTTTAATGTAAATTTTGCACCCGTAGTAGATCTGGCTTCGAACCCGAATAACCCGGCAATCGCTAAATCTGAAAGAGCTTTTTCTGCTCAAGCTGACTCGGTATCCATTTTTGCGCGTGAGGTTATCAAGCAACACAGAAATGCAGGGGTTATTACTGTACTCAAACATTTTCCGGGTCATGGAAGCTCAAAAGACGACACCCATTTAGGCGTGGCGGATGTTACAAAAACCTGGAATGAAAGTGAGCTCATTCCGTATCGGACTTTACTCAATTCGGGTAATGTAGATGCAATCATGACAGCCCATATCGTAAACAAAAACTTAGATGAAAAAGGACTCCCGGGAACACTTTCAAAAAAAATTACAACTGATCTATTGCGAAATAGAATAAACTTTAAAGGAGTAGTTTTTTCAGATGATATGCAGATGCATGCCATTACAAAGCATTACACATTGGAGGAATCCATTTTATTAGCCATCAATGCAGGTGTGGACATTCTTCTTTTCTCAAATAATATTCAAGGAAGTCAAGAACGCACCATTGATAAGGTGCATCAGATAATCCGCAATTTTGTAGAGGACGGAACGATTAATAAAGACCGTATCGATCAATCCTTTTTAAGAATCATGCAGTTGAAAAAGCGATTAAACAGTGAAGAAGCAGATTATTATCGTCAAGAACTTGTAAAAGCAAATAATGAGATTTTAAGACAACGAGAGATTGCAGAGCTTAACAAAAAACAAGAAATAGAAATGGAAGAAAAGGCGAGGGAAGAGGCAGTACTCCGTGATCAACAACAAAGTAAAAGCAAAAAGAAGAAAAGAAAAAAATCAGCGTAATCCAATTGCTTTACATGTCAAAAGGTAACGTAATGAATCAGAATTACCTGTTTTTAATTTCCTTCTTAAACTGATCGAATCTGGATTTGGTGGTTTTCTTTGGGAATACATTGTTGTTCATATTCACATCCGCCAGCCCGAAGGTAGGATCAAGCATGATGTGTACTACTTCCTTTTCTTTGATAAATACTTTAGTGACCTCCCTCTCGTTCAATCGCCATATCTCAACCGGAATTGTCTCAGTTTCTGTTGACCCGTCTTTGTAAGTCCACTCAATCACCAGCGGAGTAACGAGGCCACCAGAATTTTTAAACGTAATCTCATAAATATTTTTCCCATCAAGTTGTTTCCTGACAGCCTGGTCATCAAACATGCTTCTGAATTCGGACAAAGCACTTGGACTTGTATTCAATATTGTAAACTCTTGCGGCCCGTTACCGAAATCATTTTTACTTGCGTTTGAAGCAAGGTCTCCGGTTTTTGCTTTCGCAGTCTTACCCTCTAGGCTGGTGTATTGTGTTTTTAGGCTGAACCATTTAACCTCAGCTAAATCAATATCCACATGCTCCGTTCCATAAAACCAACCTCTCCAAAACCAATCGAGGTCAACGCCCGATGCATCTTCCATCGTTCTGAAAAAATCCGCAGGCTTTGGATGTTTGAACATCCACCGTTGCGAATATTCTTTGAAAGCCTTATCGAAAAGTTCAGCACCCATCACGTTTTCACGGAGCACGGTGAGTGCGGCAGAAGGTTTCCCATACGCATTCATTCCACGTTCGCTTCCACGGATATTATCTGCCGAAGCCATAATCGGACGCATCTGGCTTTTATCGCCTTTCATAAAACTGGTTACACTTTTCGGAGTTCCCCATGTGTAGTTGAACTCAGGATAGCGATCTTGAATCGTTTCCTTTTCCAGAAAAGTATTAAGCCCTTCATCCATCCATGACCACTGACGTTCATCGGAGTTAACAATCATCGGAAAATAATTATGCCCTACCTCGTGTACTACCACGGCCACTAATCCCACCAATGTTTGATGCGAATATTTTCCAGTCTTATCAGGCCGCTCACCGTTGAAGCAAAGCATTGGATATTCCATGCCCTGCTCTGCCATGTGAACAGAGATAGCTGTCGGGTACGGATAATCAAATGTTCGGGCTGAGTAAACCTCAAGCGTATTTTTAATGGCTTTGGTAGATTCCTTCTCCCAAAGAGGATTGCCTTCTTTTGGATAGAGCGATTGTGCAAGCGTGGTTTTTTCTCCTGTTTTTACTGCCTGAGCATCCCAGATGAATTTCCGCGAGGAGGCAAATGCAAAATCACGAACGTTTGTGGCCGAGAATTCCCAGGTAGATTTTTTCTTCGAGCGCTCTTTTTCTTTTTTTCGGACCTCCGCTTCGGTTACAACAAATACTGGCTTGTCGAATGTTTTTTGAGCCAGTTCAAAACGTTCCTGCTGTTGTTTAGTCAATACTGCTTTAGCATTTTGCAGCCAGCCGGTAGCGGTTACAATATGATCGGAGGGAACGGTGATGCGAACGCTATAGTTTCCAAAGGTCAGTGTAAACTCACCCTGTCCTAAAAATTGTTTGTTTTGCCACCCTTCGTAGTCATCGAACACGCACATGCGTGGAAACCACTGGGCAAACGTATAAACATAGTTTCCGTCTTCCGGAAAAAATTCATACCCACCGCGCTCATCATACTGCTGACGATCGTATTCCTGGTAGCTCCATTCAACAGAAAAAATAAAATTCTCTCCGGTTGTTAACGGTTTAGGAAGGTCAACGCGCATCATGGTGTTGTTGATCACATATGGCAAATCATTTCCCGTAGCATCTTTAACGCTTTTAATGTTATAACCGCCCTGATAATTGTCTGTTTGAATGCCTAATACATTGGAAACAGAAAGTCCGGGCAATGAATCGCGCATCTCACCTCTTTTGGTTTGTGAAGCGATGCTGTTTTTGGACAACAAATTCTGATCAAGCTGGAGCCATAAAAAGGTAAGGACTTCCGGAGCGTTGTTGAAGTACGTGATCGTTTCTTTTCCGGTCAGTACATGGGTCTCATCGTTCACTTCTACATCAATAACGTAGTCGGCACGTTGTTGCCAATAGGCAGTTCCGGGCGCACCAGAACCTGTTCGATAGCTGTTCGGAGTTGGCAACGCCTTTTCCAGTTGCTCAAATTTTCCCTGCCAGGGTTTTTCTTGAGCTTGTGCTATTATGGAACCAATTATTAAAAGTAGGATGAATATTCTTTTCATAAGAGATTTCAAGTTAATGGTTATTCCCAATTAACGGATAACGGTAAACGATTAACTAATTCTTCGTTTTAAACTTATCAAACTTGGAAGGCTCGTTTGTTCTGGGGAATATATTGTCTTCGGTGCTCACATCTGTGATTTCTTTTAACGGATCAAGAGCGATGGCAGTAACCTCTTTTTCTTTTACAAAAACTTTCGTAACCGTTGTTTCGTTGATGCGCCAAATTTCCGCAGGAATTCTTTCAATTTCTTTCGTGCCGTCTTTATACGTCCACTGAATAATAATGGGCATCACCAAGCCACCTTTGTTCGATAACTTCATCTCATAAATGTTCTTATTCTCTAATTTCTTAACCACAGCCTGATCGTCTATGCGGCTTCTGAATTCTCCATACAAACGGTCATCCGTTGGGATCACACTGAAAGGCTGAGGCCCGCTACTGAAGTCGCTAAAATTATTCTTATCGGAAGTGCCTGTACTTAAATCCCCCTTTTTAGCAGTTATATTTTTGTTCTCTATATTTTTTTCATCCGTGCGTATACGATACCACTTCACCTGATCAATGGATTGATCAACATGGTCGGTTGAATAAAACCAACCTCTCCAAAACCAGTCCAGATCAACAGCGGAGGCATCTTCCATCGTACGGAAGAAATCAGCGGGTTTAGGATGTTTGAATGCCCAGCGTTGTGCGTATTCTTTGAATGCTTTATCAAAAAGCTCGCGGCCCATAATTGTTTCGCGAAGCATAAATAAGGCGCTTGCTGCTTTGGCGTATTGCTCGTTGCCTAATTTAATGATCTGTTCAGAATTCGTCATGAGTGGACGCTGAACGGTTTTGTCACCCGTCATGTATGGTACAAGTTCAGCGGGTATGCCTCTCGTCCACTTAATATCCGGATATCGTTCAAGTTCAGTTACCAGTTGAACAAAACTATTAATACCCTCATCCATCCAGGGGGTTTGTCTTTCATCGCTGTTAATAATCATCGGAAAAAAATTGTGCCCAACCTCATGCACAATTACACCGATCATATCTTGTCGCACGGCCGCGTTGTAAAATCCACTCTTATCGGGCCTTCCGCGATTGAAACAGATCATCGGGTACTCCATTCCTTGATTTGCTGCGTGAACAGAGATGGCTACCGGATACGGATAGTCAATGGTATGACGCGAATAAACCTCCAACGCGTTTTTAATGGCTTGTGTGGATTCTTTTTCCCAAAGCGGATTCCCTTCTTTTGGATAGAATGACATCGCCAACGGTTTCTGATCACCCACTCTCACGGTCTGTGCATCCCAAATAAATTTACGGGAAGAGGCAAACGCAAAGTCACGAACGTTCTCAGCTTTAAACTCCCAGGTTTTTTTCTCCTGCGATTTTGTTTTTTCTTTTTGAACTACTTCAGCTTGCGTAACGATAAAAACCGGTTTATCAAATGTATTTTTTGCTTTTTCAAAACGCTCCAGTTCGGTTTTTGATAATACTTGCGCTGGATTTTGCAGCGTACCCGTAGCACCTACAATGTGATCAGCAGGTACGGTAAGCTTCACACTATAATCCCCGAACGGAAGCGCAAACTCACCCTGACCTAAAAATTGTTTGTTCTGCCATCCCTGGTAATCGTCATACACACACATGCGTGGGAACCATTGCGCTATTGCGTAAGAATAGTTTCCATCTTCCGGAAAGTATTCAAACTGTGTGCGCTCACGTGCCATCTGGCCATCGCTGATGTTGTATGACCACGCTATCGAGAAGGAAATTTTCTGACCGGAACTTAAAGGCTGAGGTAAGTCAATACGCATCATGGTATAGTTAAGGGTATACGGAAGTATTTTACCAACCGCATCCGTTACTGATTTGATTTTAAAACCACCATCGAAATCATAGAGACTTAATTCACTTGCAATTGTTTTGGCGTCTGTTGATTCCTTGATATTGTTGGTGGTCGTTTTCCCTGTATTGTTATCTTTCGTCAGGTTGTTTTGGTCAAGCTGTATCCATAAATAGCGGAGCGCGTCAGGAGAATTATTGTGATACGTAATAGTTTCTGAACCCGAAATGCTTTGGTCATTATCGTTGAGTTCGGCAGTAATTGCATAGTCCGCTTTTTGCTGCCAGTATTTAGGACCAGGCGCACCGGATCCGCTTCGGTATTCATTGGGTGTAGGCAATGCCTGTTCAAGCTGTTCGAATTTACCTTGCCATGTGGCAGGCTGTTGTGCAAACGCGAAAAGTGTGAGCAATAGACCCACCATTAGAAAAGAGAACTTCATCTTTATTTAGTTTTGTTGCAGCTTTATTTAACAGACCCCACAATCATGAACGAGCAGGAATAATTTTTACCAGAATATTTTATCTTTTAGTAGCAGTAAGGCCATTCCCGCGATAACCGAAGATATTACTAACTTCCAGTCCCTGCGATTCACGGTGAATAAATCAACCAAAATTAGGCTCAGGAAAAGGAATATTCCTACAATAATTATTTGACCTGCCTCTAAACCCAGATTAAAGGCAAAAAGCTGAGTTATGATACTGCGATCTTTCCCCAAAATACTCCTCAGATAATTTGAAAAACCCAGCCCGTGAATCAATCCAAAGAACAATGCGTAACCATAATTGATATACGTAGTGCGATCAGAGATTTCTGTTTTTCTGAAAATATTGGAAAAGGCTGTTATAAAAATAGTAACAGGAATTAGAAATTCTATCCAATCTTGATGAATGGAAATAACACGCAACGTGGCCAACGCTAACGTAATGGAGTGACCAAGTGTGAAGGCTGTAATAAGAATGAGTAACTTTTTCCAGTCACGTATCAGGTAAAGCGCACACAGGGCCACTACAAATAGGATGTGATCGTATCCGTTTTTATAATCCAGGATGTGATCTTTACCCAGGCCAAAATACAGTTCAAATTCGCTCATGAATTGATGTTCAATGCGTTAGAGCCTGCAAGTATACAAGAATATTATAAAAGTTTGAGCGAGAAGTGATTGATCGATAAACCTGAATTCTATTTGTAGTAATATTGAAACTTAAGCTATGAGGAAAATCGCCTTTACGTTCGTTCTGTTAATCACGTTTTTTTGTGGAGCATCACCTCATCCAGTTCATGTATCTGTAACAG
>JANNQJ010000199.1:0-1694 GCA_031400675.1 Cyclobacteriaceae bacterium | reverse complement strand
CATTCAGCATCAACTGATAAATCACATGACTAATGTATCGTTCCTGTGCAGGGTCAAGTTTTCGAAGACCGTCCACAAATAATTGCGCATCTGAAAAAGCATAACCGCCCACGCAAAAGGACGAACTGATAACAAGCTTTTCTACAATGTTCAATACATTGCTCTGGGCATCCATGGCAATGTAACTTTTATTACGTGGTTTAATCAAGCCCACCTTATTCAGGTCCGCATAACATACCGCATTTTGAGGGGGGATTTTTGCCTGAAAATAATTATCCGAATCTTTGATGAGGATGGAGCCTTTGATCCCTCCCTTCACAATTCCCTGTAGTACAGTCTCGGGCTGGTCATGAGTAGGTTGTTCCAACATAACAAACTTAACTTTGTTCAGCAATCCCACATCTTCAAGTTCTTCCCTAAAACCCTTTAGAAAGGAATGCTGGTTTTCGTGTTCTGCGAGGTAGATAAAGTAGATATTTTCAAAATCATCCAGGTTCAAACCACGGATAGCTTCGACCGCCATAAACTTTCCGTTTGGGTGGGTTAACATCCATTTGGGTTTCAAATCAGGAAAGCGGCTCGACCGGCCCGCCATAGGGATCACTAAATTCATAGTATGAATATTATGCGTTGAATGCTTTTCTGAACAAACTCAATCTCTTCTTTCTGATGAACATAAGGTAAAATGCGGAGCAAGTTAAATACCTGCAGGTAGTTATACCATTCTTTCACAAAGTTATTGCCCTCTAAATTCCCGAATACCTGTCCGTCCAGATAGTTGAATATCTGGATGATCTTAGCCGACCGGCTTTCGGGTAATTGGTTTTCAATGAGCAGTGACCAGTAAAAAAAAGTATCCTGCCGGAATTTCACCAAGTCAACCAGAGGCGATTCAACAAAGGAATCCAAAAAGTCTACCAGGTAAATTCCATCCTCACAAAACACCATGTTGGAAAATGTGAAGTCTCCGTGACAAAAGCTTAATGGAATAGACTCACCGGGTAATCTTTCCAGGTATTGAAATGCCTGTTGAAGCAGGTTGAGGTTCACATCAGCTCTACCGGAAAGCAGGTTTTGAACAGCCCTTAGTTTTGAGAGAAAGACAGAGGGTTCAACCTTTGTTACTTCTGCTTTACTAAACGCATCATTGAAATACTGAACAAACCTGCTCGTCAGTTTTTTAATTTCCAATACGCTAGTGCGTTCGAAAAATTCGCTGTACTTCTGTCCGTGCAAATAAGGCATCTCAAACCACGAAAAGGGGGCAGTGTCAGCTGACTGTTGCAAGACCTGGGGAGTTTTAAAATTAATAGAAGAATCGTACTGAAAATAGTGCTGCTGTTTTTGAGCCTGGAGCAACAACCGGGTGTTATAATTTTTCTCCTTCGAAATCTTTTTTACGAAGAATACGCCATCACGGTTCAATACTTCCAGTTTACATCCAGAACGCCCTTCTAATTTCAATAGCGGGGAATCGAGAGATGTCATGAAGGACTCAGTTGATTGTAGTTACCACTCACACTGGGTGTTTTTTTTGATACTAATCAATTATACTACCGCACAAAATAATTGTATTCATGTGGCCTTTCGTTTGGTCCATAAATTACGTAGGCCTGTTACAATCCTTTTAACGGATTGCCCATCAGTATGTGTAATGTACTCTTTAACAATTGTCTTCCTCTGCTCCTGATACA
>JANNQJ010000198.1:0-8421 GCA_031400675.1 Cyclobacteriaceae bacterium | reverse complement strand
GATCATAACTAGTCGTTTGATCTGCATGGGTGTCAAAGCCACCGATCTTTACCATGAACACTTTTGTTTGACAACCTCCTGCCAGCAATTGCGCTACTAACTTAAGTTGGCCTGATAGCCCATTTCGTTTGCTTCCGTTAGGGGCGTTGAAGGGATATACTTCAGGATAAGTAACAGAAGTTTCACCGCCCGCCTGAAATACATCGTATAACCGTTGAGCATAGTCTTCTGATTTTTGCTCCAAGCCTAAAATCCAATTCAACTCTTTCCAATAAGCGCTGTTCTCAACTACGGCAGGTGGCCTTCCGCGTGGATCAATTTCGGTGTCCTGAAAACCTTGTAGTGTATTCACCAGCTCCGCAAATCCTTCGGGATCGTTCAATGAAATGGATGTTGGTATGTTTCCCTGTTGATGGAAGATTAATGAGACATCACTTCCCATTTCAATTCCCAGCGGGTCCAGCATTTCGGGATTCGGAAAATCTTCCGGGTATTGACCTAGATCCTCAAATTCTTTTTGTAAGTATCGGCCTACCCATCCTGATGGATAATAATCATCTGCACCACCACCCATAAACCAAATATCCCTTCCACGAAAGTGTGAGCCGTTGTTATTCTTGTATGAAACACCTTGTACAAAGGCTACTCTTCCCGAATCATACATGCCTTTAACCGAGAGCATATCCGGATGCAAGCCAACTTGCGCATCGGACGGAAGGGTGCTATCCAGTGGAATATATTTTCGTAAACTATTTTTGGCTGGTATGGCGATATTTGCTCTCTGGCTATAATATGTATCGTATTGTTCAACAGGGATTAGTGTATTTAATCCGTCATTACCTCCATGCATTTGTAAAATAATAAGTACCCGTCCGTTATTGCTTAGGCGCGCTAATCGTGACAATGGATTTGCACCCATCGCTTTTAGTGGAATACCTCCAATCGCAAATGGAATTCCAACAGCCAATGGTATTTTCTTCAGAAAGCTTCTTCTTTTCATGATTATTGAAGTTGGTATTCAGGTGATTGAAGCATGGCATTAAACAGACTCTGGAGCTGACCTTCCATCGTAGCAATTCCAATTTGGTTCGTGTAGCGATTGGTCCACTCAGCTTCAGGGTCCGGATCAAAATCGGAAAGAAATGTGACCAGAAAGTAATTCAGTCGTTCAGCGGTTAGCGTTGACTCCAGTGTTTCATCCTGAGCAGTATCAAAGGTGAGATTATCGGCTAACGGAAGTAAATATTTTGCCAGTTCAATCACAAGACTTCGCGCATTGGAAGCAATACCAGGGGAGATGTTGTCGCGTACAAACTGGTACACATCTACTTTAAATATTCCAGGAGCCATCGGATTAACGATGCGCTGGATAAACTCGTAGCGATTGGTCAGGTAGTTCACGGAAATCCAACTGCGGTGATAAATCGGGTATTGATGATAGGCATCGTAGCCCGCTACATCAAAGGGTTGATAGAAGCTCATTCCATTATTTTCCAGCAACCCAACGATCTCACCGGTTTGCTCATAAAATCCGGCTGGGTCAGCAGTCATTTCTGGAATTTGATGGGAAAAGAATTTAAGGCTGCCCGTTACCAGGTCTAAGGGTGACTTGATGATGCTTCCAAAATTATCATCTGTTATTCCACCAGCCGCATCATAGAAATGCTGGCTGCGCAACAGGTTCTCAATAACCGGTTGCAGTTTAAAATTATTGGTGCGGAAGGTATCAGCCATTACCGATATGATATTCGTATTGATGGCAGGCGTTATTTCGTGATACACGAAGAAGCGGTATAGTTTCCGACAAATGTGGTTAGCTGTTTCATCCTGCTCGTAAATCATGTCGATCAGTTGATTGATTTCATTCAACGCACTTTCCTCCGTTGGCTGCCCTCCATTTAACAACAACGGGTCTGGCTCGATTACATATGGAAGAGCTGTACCCGTATCAATAAAACTATCGCTGAATGTTTTGGGGTCATTATCGTGTGAGGAGGCATTTGTAACGCTTCCTTTTACTTTCCCTCGTGGAAGTTCTGTATCGGGATCGATCACGGAAAAAGTATTATCAAAATCAAACCCTGAGAGCACACGGGCTGCTTCCTGCACATCATGTTCTTTGTAAAATATATAATCACCTTCACCGGTTGGTGGAGGTAATGCATTTTCAAGTCCGCGCCCGATTGAATACAGTTCTAATAATTCACGGCCGTAGTTTTCATTCGGACTGCCATTCACATTTAGATTCCCATCCAACAATCGCAACATACCATTGTCAACACTTATTTTTTTAGTAAGCTCCTTGAAATTCAGTTTATCAGCAGGAACTACAGGAGAGGGGAGATCATCGAGGGCATACAAACGATAAAGCTGGTTTTGAAAATACAATGCCCGGCTGCTACCAATCTTTTCAGCAATGGCTGTCAGGTGTGTATGAATAAAGAATACGATTTTTTCTCGTGCAGCGTAGGGAAGTGTTTGTGAGGAGCTTATTCCCACGCTCATCATTTGTCCAATACACCAACGTTTGAAGAACTCCATGTACTCAAACTCCATTTTTTCCGGGTCAGTTACTCCGGTGATCACCCACTCTTCACCTGTATCCGGGTCAATGGGTGGGGGTGTGTCGGGTAAAGGCTGCCGATAGAGTTGCAAGATTGCTTGACCTGGAGAGAGGGAAGCGAACGTGTCGATCTGTGCTTTCGTTGGACCAAACGTGGCTCGTCTGAGCAAATGAGCCGCTCGTTTTGTTCCCAAAGTTCCGAAGTATTCCGGTAGAGGCATAGGTAGTTTTAAATTCTGACGTAGTTTATTCCTTTAAAAATCAGAAATTACTGTTTTTACAGGTAGGATGCCTTAATAAACGACAATTGTAGATAATTTCCTTCCATTGATGTTTACCCTATTTTTGTTTTACTGTTAAAATCAAAAGATGAAGATAATTGAATGTCCGCGGGATGCCATGCAGGGTATGGAAGAATTTATTCCTACCGATAAGAAGATAAGGTATATCAACCAGTTATTAAAGGTTGGGTTCGATACCATCGACTTTGGAAGTTTCGTATCCCCTAAGGCGATACCACAAATGCGCGATACGGCTGAGGTCTTAGCCAGTCTTGATATCAGTAATACTTCTTCCAAGCTCTTAGCCATTGTAGCGAATACAAGGGGCGCAGAAGACGCAGCAAAGCAAGATGCGATTCATTACCTGGGTTTTCCGTTGTCTATTTCAGAGACTTTCCAACAACGCAATACCAATAAATCGATCACAGAAGCACTCGAAGCCCTGAATGAGATTCAACAAATATGTACATCGAGTAACAAACAACAGGTAGTATATATTAGCATGGGTTTTGGCAACCCTTATAATGACCCCTATGATGCCGAAGTTGTGGCACAGTTTGTAGATATTCTTAACACATTAGGGGTCCGCATTATTTCATTGGCCGATACTATTGGTGTGTCAACACCAGATCAGATCACCTATCTTTTTGAATCAATTTCTAAAAAATTTCCATCTGTTGAACTAGGCGTTCACTTACATTCAAATCCAAAATCGGCAGTTGAAAAAATTGACGCTGCCTACAAAGCAGGCTGTAAACGTTTTGATGGAGCAATAAAAGGTTTTGGAGGCTGCCCCATGGCCAAGGAAGAGTTGGTGGGCAACCTTGCCACCGAAACCATTCTTTCTTATCTTCAGAAAAAGGAGGCTGTTACTGGAATAAACCAGGAAGCTTTCATTCAAGCATTAAAGATTGCGGATGAAATATTCCCAAAACACTGAAAAACTTACCTGATCGCCATCCAAGGTATATATCAGTTAACTTTGCCGTACTAAATTGATAGGATCATGAGATTATCTTTACTGACAGGTACCGTATTATTTGTTTCAGTTATAGCCAATGCACAAACCGGTGCAAAGGACTACACTCAGCGAGGACGAGACCTCTTAGAAAAACGTGATTACGTAGAGGCGCTGGTCAACCTGAACAGGGCTATCGAACTGGATCCAAATAATTCTGCTGCCTATTATTTGCGCGGAAACATCAAAGACAATTTTGAAGATCGTCACGGTGCGATGAAGGATTATAACCTGGCCATTGAAAAGAACCCGAAGTTTGCCGATGCGCTCTTTGCACGTGGCAATGTGAAAATGAAACTTCAAGACTATTACGGTGCCGTGGATGACTTTACTGCAGTTATTGCCAAAAACGAAAATTTCGTAGAGGCGTATTTCAGTCGGGGCAGAGCCAAGCAATTTTTACAAGCGTACCAAGATGCCATTAACGATTGTTCCAAAATCATCCAGATCAACCCAAAAAATGCCGATGCCTACAGCATGCGCGGCATTCTGCGTATTGAATTTGGCGACATGAAAAACGGTTGCCTGGATTTAAGTAAGGCAGGAGAACTTGGTGATCTTAAAGCCTATGAGTTGATCAAAGAAAAGTGTAATCAGAAGAGGGATTGAGTTTTAACTTTTTGCTAACGCATATTGTTTTCCCGGAAGAGACTTGACTACTCCCTTAAACTCCAGTCCCAGTAAAACTGAAGCTAACTGACTCACTGGAAGATTTGATTTCCAGCTCACTTCATCAATCAGTACCGGTGCCTTTTTCTCAATCAGAATTTTCAGCACAACCTGTTCAAACTCATCAAACTCAGCAAGTGATAGACTTGGCTTTACTTTTTTTGGACTCGTGGCTGCGTCCCAATTCATGATATACTCCAGATCTTTTACCGAAGTGAGCAGGTGTGCTTTATTTATTTTAATGAGATTATTACAACCGGCAGAATAGGTTTCGCCAATTCCTCCCGGAAAAGCGAATACATCTTTGTTATAACTGTTGGCGATCTCCGCAGTAATCAATGCCCCACCTTTGATGGCAGCCTCCACAACCACGAGGGCATCACACAATCCTGCAATGATGCGGTTGCGTTCAGGAAAGTTATGGGCATCGGGTTTTGTTCCAAAGGAATTCTCGGTCGCTAACCCACCATGATCAAGCATCTTATTGGCAATCTCTTTGTGGGCGGCAGGATAAATGATATCCATGCCACTGCCCATCACACCAAGGGTTGGTAAACCCTGCTTCAATGCGTGTTTGTGTGCGTGAATATCAATTCCATAGGCTAGCCCACTGACAATAAGGGCACCGTGCGGAACAAGTTCTTTAACAATTTCTTCTACGCGCTCTTTACCATATGATGTGGCTTGTCGAGTGCCAACAATCCCTACCACTTTAAGATTTTCAAAATCGGTATTTCCTTTTGCGTACAGAATGGATGGCGCATCGGGAATATTCTTAAGTCGGGAGGGATATTTTTTATCGGTGAAGAAGTGCAGTTCAACTGATTCCTTTTCTGCTTTGATCAGTTCTTTCTCGGCTTGTTGAAAAGATTTTCCGTTCAGGATTGCATCGGCCGTAACGGCACCCACCCCCGGGATTTTCAACAATTTTCCTTTAGGAGTTTTAAAAACCTTTTCGGCTGAACCGCAATAACTTACTACCTGGCGAACGAGATAATCGCCAATGCCCGGAATAAAATGAAGGGCTAGTAAAGCAAGGCGGTTTTGATCCATTCCTTTAATTTGAAGATTTGAAGATTAGCTGATTTGAAAATTATTTATGAGCTAAGATTCAAAATTTAAGCCTTAAATTAAGAAATTGATGATACTCAATTGGCATCTTCAAATCTTCAAATCAATAAATTTTCAAATTGATTAATGGAGTTTGTCACGCAGTTCAACGAGGAACCTGCGAACGGACTTGAGAGAGTCGATTAACTCGATTTTGTCTTTTACAGAGTTGTTATCGTTGCGCAACATCTCTTTGGCTCCTGACAATGTGAATCCTTTTTCTTTTACCAGGTGGTAAATGGTGCGTACATTATCAATATCTTCTTTTGTAAACTGACGATTGCCTTTGCGATTCTTTTTCGGTTTGATGAGTTCGAACTCGGACTCCCAAAAACGGATGAGGGATGGTGCTACATTGAATTGTTCTGCTACTTCACCTATGGAGTAGTAGAGTTTCTCGATTTCTTTTTCCTTATAAGCCATCTTGTTGAGCAATGTAAGTAATTATTCCTTTATCGTCAATGCGTACAGGTACTTCGGGAAAATCTTTTTTTGTAAGTTCTTGAATTTTTTTGATCACGCGCTTTTCCGTATCAATTTTTACCCGGTCGCGGGCAATTTGATAGGTAGGTGTAATTTCCGCGTTGATAAAGGCTCCTTTGGTATTAGTAAACACTTTGATGATTGGAGCCCACCCGTTAATACCTGAAACATTGATACCGCCATACGTACAAAAATTACCAAGACTATACGCGATAAAACGATTTTTATAAATTTCCACCGCTCTGGTAACATGAGGGCCGTGACCAAAGATTATATCGGCTCCAGCATCAATTAATTGGTGCGAAAATGCATACACGTCACCTCGATCTTCACCATGAAAGAGTTCATGTTTGCGTGGCACATGTTGATATTGACCGCCCTCCGCCCCACCATGGAAGGAGATAATAATGATGTCGCAGATGGCATCTAATTCTTTTATAATGGCCTTTGCTTCCTTTAAATTATTGATGCTCACACAATTACTATTGGGTGCAAATGCCGCCAACCCGTATCGGACTCCGTTTTTTTCGAAGGTTACAAAACGTCTGGGCAATTGGCCTGTGTGTTGAATCCCAGCATCCTCTAATGTTTTGATGGTGCGTTTTCTGCCGATATCGCCAAAATCTCCAGCATGATTGTTCGCAATGCTCATGACATCAAAGCCTGCGTTTACAAGGTTTTGTACATGACTTACGGGACTTCGAAAAGCATAACACACTTTGGGGTCGCGGCAAGTTTTTGGAGTTCCTCCGGAGTCGAGCAACGTTCCCTCCAGGTTGCCAAAGGTCACATCTGCATTTTTCAAAATGTGTTCAACCTCTTTCATCAGAAAGGCACCATTCTCCGGAGGTAATACAGATTCCGGGTAATTGCTGCCCATCATAATATCGCCCACACCGATAATGGATACGGTGTCCTTTTTAGTTGTTTGAGAGATGGAAAGCGTTGCGGTAAGCAGAGATATTAAAAGGAGGGAAAATCGCATGAAATCGGTTTAAATAGCCGACAAAGAAAAGTAATTAGAAATTAGCAGACAAGGTATTAATCCAACGAAGATTTCTCTGATGAAGCCAGGCTGATAAGCTTCTCATACTCTTGGTTGCTCAAATCGCGCTGAAAGAAATTAATGGGATTGATTTGATCGTTTTTGAAAAGCACTTCGTAATGAAGATGGGTTGACACAGATGTTCCTGTATTTCCAACATAGCCAATTATTTGTCCCCTCTTTATCGATTGACCGGCTTCTACTATGAATTTTGATAGATGCGCATATCGAGTTTCAAAATCAAACCCGTGATCGACATAAACTACATTCCCAAACGAATTCGAATAGTAAGAGGTAGACACGCGCCCATCCCCTGTAGCGTAAACGGGTGTTCCATGGGCAGCTGTAAAATCCAGGCCTCGGTGCGGTCGTGAATAGCCTAATAAAGGATGGAATCGTAAGCCAAATGAAGTGTGCAAACGCATTAAATCTTTATTATCGATTGGCTGAATGGCAGGCCGTGATGCCCACATAATTCTTTTAATTTCCACCACGTTGGTTAATTCATCAAAGGATTGCATCTCAACATCCAACTGATGTTTTAGCTTTTCGAATCTTTTATAAGTTTTTGCAATAAGATCATACTGCTTTACTTCAGCCAGGTATGGCGGCACCACACCACCAACACCAGCCTCGCGCACAGCTGAGCCCAATGGCTGGAGGTCCAGGATTACCCGATAATTGTTATCGTCCTGATTGACCAGTTCATGCAATTGATTGTAAGTCGCATCAATATTTCTTTCTAATGATCCCCATTGAACTCGTAAGGCATAATTCTGTTGCTGTAAACTCTGCTCTTCAATGGAGGCGAACCGGTTGATGTACCAAAAGAATAATCCAAATGCGGCTATAAATGAGAATGCAAAGAAATGGAAGAATTTTTTTGCCAGCTTTTTACCCGTTAAAAACTCGGGTTCGTACTGGCAGGTTTGAGGGTTATATGTAAAGGTTCTTCTCACCTAATCTAAAGATTGATTTTTATTGCTGCCAAGTTTTTGAAGTTCGATATAATCCTTGCTATTCAATTTTTCCATCATGTAGGGCACTGGGTCAACCTGGTCGCCATTACGAATGATCTCATAATGAACATGAGGAGCTACAGCCCCGCCACTCATGCCTACTGTACCGATAATAGTACCTTTCGATACGCGTTGTCCCACCCTCACCGTCACATCTTCAAGATGAGCATAGCGTGTTATCAATCCATTGCCGTGATCAATCTCAATGTAGTTACCATATCCAGCTTGCAACG
>JANNQJ010000197.1:0-18034 GCA_031400675.1 Cyclobacteriaceae bacterium | reverse complement strand
CGGAGCCCATTAGGTTTCCAACCCCCTGCATTTCATTAGTAAATTCACTAAGATCTAGATCAGGCAGATCCCACGTAGCTGGCTGACCCGGTGTTTGATGCCCACCAGTGGTGATAGTGCCTACGCTTGAAGTACCGCCTTGTATGCCTATATCTGCTGGCAAAACTACGTTTTCTTCTGGATCTGCTGGGAGTGATAATACTTCGCCTGCCGCACCACCTCCCTGCGGAGTCACAGACATAGATGTCCGATTTGATGTGTCTATGCTAGATACTAACCCATTTTTTAAATTTCCAGAGACATTATCTGGATATCCAAATCCAGACTTTACTGTCGGTAGACTAAGAAAAGACGTGGAGCTAATATTCCCAGCTACCACTTGAGGTGGGTCTATACCGCGATCTTCAACATATTTTCGTATGTCAGTTTGATCTACCTCTGGCGGCAAAAACAAAAAACCACCTGGACCAGTGCCACTGTTATAAGTTTTATCTACATCTGTTCGTCTTTCGGTAGTTTTAGCTTTAAATGATGTTGCAAATGCACCAAAAGATTCAATTTTTCCAGTTACCGGCGCTTGAGCATTCCAGTTTCTTACCGCAGTCTTTTGGCTACCCATCCGGTTAAATCCTTTATCGCGGACATCAGGACCGCCGATAATTGTAGGATTAGGTTTGGCTAAAAAACCAGAAATCGCTAACTCTGAAGTAATTAATACACTAGAGTTTTTTCCAGCGATTTTATCAGTGCCACCTTGTTGGAATGAATTTCCTCTCGGATTATCATTAGATGTCGTTTGATCTCTATCACTTTTACGAGCTAATGATGAAGTTGGATTACCACCCAATGATTGAGTATCATATTTAGCACGCTTAACTTGCTTCCCGGGTGGAAAACAGATTCTTATATAACTAGTTCTAGCCCCAACAGAATCATGTTGCTGAACACCTCCAGAAGTTTTACTCTGTGGGTTATATGATGGATTACTAGCTACCCCTCCACCGTGGTAATCACTACGTTTTGTTGCTGTCGGATTTCGACCTGTCTTTTGGAATGTTGAAGATTCCGCTGTTGGGTTCTGAAAAGTTCCCCCTGTTGGAGTTGGATCATTTTCTGATGATGGTGGGATATTTATTATGCCAATTGGACATTCGGTCCACCAGGACCATTTATTTTTTTTTGATCCATACGGCCCACTATGTTCCTGGCCTGGATCACAATGAAGGTGAGCTTTTAATTGACCATTATGCTCTTGAATATTTTTCCATGTTACTTCGTCTTCTTCAAAATTTAATGGTCCATCTAACTTCGACATCTTGTTCTTAAAGTCGTTTCTGTCGCGGTTAGGAAACTTGAACAGTGCGTTTGCAGTTAGATGGGAGGCTGATATAATTTCGCCATTTGCGCCACGCCCAATTTCATGGATTTCAGCGCCATCACCTCCATCGGCGACGTCACCACAAAATGCGTATCCACCACCGACCTCACCTGCCGCACCGTAGATACCGATATCTTTTGTAGATTTAGAACCAGCAAGAGTTCTGTCATTATCAGTAAACTCAAGACCCAAACATGGCAAGCCTTGACCATTTTTTCCTAATTGCCGAGCTAAAAACATTTATCTATACCTTATTGTAGTTGCAAACCCCTTGAGACTTCCTATAAATCCGCCACCGAGAGTAACACTGACATTCCCAAATTGACCAGGAGCTGCCGAAGCTAATAGTGGGCCAATTGGAGTTGTCGCTAATCCATCAGGTGGTTTTCCGGAAAAAATACCTGATGATATAGGTCCAGTTGAGCTTCCAAAATCAAACTGATTTCCTCCTATAGCATCACCATAATTTGTAGTGATGGTCATTGTCTGCCCAGGAACACCAGCTAGAGCGCCTACAATAAACGTTATTCTCGCACTAACAAGAGAATGGAAATCATCTGGAATCGCCAATAAGCAAACGTAAGTTCCACCTGCGTGCATATTTGCAAGTAAGACCTCTGACCACGTTTTGTCACCATACCAAACTGGGCCATCTATACGTCGGAGAGTATAAGTCCTATCCGCAGTGATATTGCTCATGTTTAATGTAGCCCGAAAATTAGTCCCACCTCCTAGGTCTAAATTATTTTCGACTAAACAATTACCTCCTGGCGTCGCTGGGAATGTCAGGATCGGCGTCACTGCACCAGAGACTTCTTTTCGGTAGTAAGTAACTACATTTCCTAAATCAATCTCAGCATAAACACCAGACCTTAATGTCCCATTTACTAAGTCAGGCCATCCCCAGGCAATCGATGTTCCCGGTGTAAAAATCCAATGGGTTCGGCTAACTTCATTGTTTGCTATCTTTGGTGGATCGATATTTCGTTCAGTTACATACTTTCGGACTTCAGCTAAATCCATTTCTGGTGGCATAAACACGAACCCACCAGGACCGGTACCTCCGATATGACGCCTAGATTTATCATTTGAGCTTACAGTTTTTTGCGCTTTCCAAGCAACTTTATCATGGCCTCCAAAAGACTCTAATCGCCCCACTATCGGCGTTTTTATTTTCCACTCATTCTCAATCCTTGCACGGCCAGAAACTCGCTCAAAATCAAGATCACTAATGTTAGGCCCAATTGATGGATTTGGTTTCCCAGTAAGAACCGTACCTCCAATATAAAATCTTGAGCTAACATATTTAATCGGTTTCTTCTTCCCTTTATTGAAAGGATTTGGTGCATTTCCATTGTATTTAAACCAAGGAAATGGGTGAGGCCGAAACCAGTCTTGCTCGCCCCGAGGCTTAGGCGGATACGGATGATTCCATGGATCTTCTTTTTCCTCTTCGTGTCCGCCAGGAGGTAGTCCAGGTTTTCCGCCGTCAACCCAGACCATTTTTCTTTTTCTCGGTCTTATGGGTTTCCACGGCCACCATTCGACATCCCACGGTTTTTTTTGTTTTGGTTTTCTTTTTCTATCATCCTTACTTGGTCTATGTATGATACGGCTACGTTTTTTGCCCTTTCCATCCCATTCTACGCCACCAGGAGGAACCCCATCAGGTGGCGGTTCTTCTGGATCGGGTGGGAATGGAGGGAAGTCTTCGCCTGGAGGTGGATCTAACGGTGGAGTAGGAAACCATGGAGGTTTCCATGGCGGTGGACTTGGATCTTTAAATGGAGCTTCTGTCCAAAAAACCCACTTTCCATTTTTTTCACCGTAAGGCCCTTTATGCTTTAAATTGTGATCATAATTACAATGAGTACGCATCCTCTCTGGTAAAGATGGGATTCCATTCCAATCAACCTCAACTTCCTCAAAGTGAATTGGCGCATCTAGTTTTGATAATACATCTTTAAATTTGCTCCGGTTACGGTTAGGCGTTTTAAACAATGTGTTAGTAGTTAGGTGTGATGAAGAGATAATTTCACCATTAGCTCCGCGTCCAATTTCATGGATTTCTGCCCCATCACCGCCATCGGCAACATCGCCACAAAATGCGTATCCTCCACCAGCCTCACCTGCAGCGCCATATATCCCAATGTCTTTTGAGGCTTTAGACCGAGCAACAGTTGCATTATTATCAGTATATTCCAAGCCTAAACATGGAACCCCTTGTCCATTTTTACCTAATTGGCGTGCATTTATCACTTTATTTATTTTTCTGTATTGGCGGAGCTTTTTTGAATCCCCATTTATCTTGAAACCTAGCATCTCCATCAGCTCTAATTTTTATCTCGTCTTGTTCCCTCTTTTTTCTATCTGATTCTCGCTTCTCTCGTTCTTGATCATACTGACGTTTTGCTTCATCTCGTCTTTTTTTAGTAATAAATGGGTCGTAGGGGCTATCTCGTTCAGGAGGGTAAGTAAAATTAATATCAGGTCGATATCCGTCCGGATGGAAAAAGTTCACGTCAAAAGCGTCCTTATCAAACTTGCCATCTAAAAAATTTTTAAGGTCTCCGCCGCCAGGTAATTTCCATTTACCAAATCCTTTATTTTCCCCATTCATGCCAATATTTATTCCTCCGTTACCTTTACCTTTTTTATCCTTTGTTTGCTGTAAATCATCAAGGTCAATATCGAAACTTTTAAAGCCTGGATCTTTTACTGGAGCACCAAAATACGCTGAAAATATATCAGTTCCGGCTGACTGACTAGAACCAGCTTCACCTTTTTCTTTATCATGAGCCTTCGACGTATTTTTTATCGACGGCACGCAAATTCTCCATGCCGTATTTAATCCAGCAGGATAAGCTTTCTGACCACCATCTAGCTCCCACACTTGTGTCGTTTGAGCATAATCTGCATCTTCTGAGTTTGGGCAAATAAGTTCTCCACCACCACCAGCAGGACCTTGTCCAAAAATTGGAAGAAATAAATTATCTGCGTCACCATCTTCTTTCGATGCAGAAATTATAATCCCAACACTACCTTTCACAGGCTTTTCGGCTTCAGGTGGATGATATGCCTTTAATTCTCCAAACCTATCATCAGGTAAATAATCTTTATCTAATATTGGCCTATATACCCCAGGTCCTGTGCATATTGACGGACATGCAAACCACCACCCAGGAATTGCCCTTGGTCCACTGCCACCGCCCTTTGAATCATTCTTAGTAGCAGGAACTACCGATGTTCCAACCGTCCCATCAGGAGTAACAGAATGAGTGGTAACACTTTTGTTACCAGAACTAGCCTCACCTGGAGGGAACATCACAGCTCCAAGTAGATCACCGTGAGAGTCTGCTCGATTAGGAAACCCTTCTGAGTCAAGAGATGCAATACTACACCCATACTCCACCCACCGAGTAGCTAGTGTTGCTCCTCGATCTTTATATGAGGCATCTCTGAATGATGGTAACCCTTCACTTAAAAAATCTCGATGATTCATATTTTTCCGTTCTAGCCTGTTTTTACGTCAGCATTTACTTGGCTGTAAATAAATCGCCTAGCTTCCTTCGATAAAAATTTATTAAAATCAGGGGATACAGTTTCTTCTCCATATTCAACAGAAGACAATAATGCGCTATCCGTTGACATTCTGTGACTTATCTCAGAGCAAGCGCCCGCCGGTCTTAATGATGGCTGAAATCGACTCACTTTACCACCCTTAAATCTATCAGCAAATTTAGCCCAAAACTCAGATACTTTAGCAAGCCCTATATTTTGAAGTAAATCTAAATTTAGCGGTGTCGGTAGTTCTTTAAGTGTTGGTCGCTTACCTTGTTCGCCAATTCCATAAAGTTGCTCGATTGCTGCAGCCTTAGAGTCTTCCCATGGGAACATTAGCGTAATTTCTGACATCGGCACCCTGAGTTGCCACTTATGTCCTATCGGGCGACCTAGTCTAGCTTTTAAATTAGAATCAGTTAAATCATTTGGTGTATAGGTTATTCCAAACAGCTCACTTCCTGTGTTTGGCGTAGGCACGGCTGTAATTATAATCGACATAAAGTGCTCTTGTTTCAATGCAGGACGAAGCCCACCGGCAGCTTCGTCCATCATTCTTGGAGCAGATTTATTTGAGAAATCTAATGTTGGAGCATTCTCCACTTGCGACGGATACACTGGATCGTAATGGCCAAGAGCGTCTTGTTGCAATGAAATATGGAAGACGCCATTTTCTATATCCGAAAAACTTGCTGTAGCGAATGGACACTGTCTCGCCTCAACAAGGTTTTTTCCAGCTCCGCCAAAAGACTTTATGTTTTCAATAATCAAACCTTTTCCAGCAGATAAACGACCGCGCTCGGTTGTCTGCACAGCATAATCCATGTAGATAGGGCTTGGCATTCTGGCTTTTGTTGTTGGATCAACAATGGCTACTCGAAATGCTTCTGGATGGATAATGCGTTCCATTAATGGCTTATTAATCCTGAACGTCTGCCGATAATGGGTTTTTAATGCGCTTATCCTCGCCATCCAATCAACATTTGGTTGTGATTCACTTCCAAACTTGGCCCAATTACGGATCATTCCGCCCATCACCCAGTATTGTCTAAGTTTTGTTTCGTCAATTTTTATACCAGCAGAATCTTGTTTCCAAGCATTAAACAATTCAGTGAATGTTGCATATTCTCCAGAAAACGCTGTTCTGCCACCAGCGAGCTTGATTTCTAGATCCGGCACAATAACTATATTGTCTAACTTCCTACTAACTTTTCCTCCTCCAACCTGACTTTGATCTCCTACTTCTTCAAAATCAAGACGGACTTCTGTCTGTACGGTAAATAATACCTCTATCTCCGCTGGACACGATAACTCATGGGTGACGTATTCTACGTGGGCACCCATGTCTTCCATCTCATTTTCCATTGAATTAATTAATGCAAAATCTAGATTATCGTTAAATCTATCAAAAAATTTAACGGTCCCGTCATTATCTAAGTACAAACCGATCTGCGGGATATAGGCCATTAAATTATCGATACATTCCTTAAATGTCCCATCGAGAGATACATTTTCAAATAACATCTTGTCTACTGATCCAAAAATCGTCCCATTAAAATCAGCAACTATGTTAAACTTGAAATATTTATTCATCGCAGCAAAAACATCTTTTAGCATGTCGCTAATAGTATTTACTCTTTGCTTCTCTTTTGAGTTTTTAGGAATAATTGACGGCCTAAGACTGTATGTCCGATAATAGAATTCGTCGATAGTATCAAGCGGCATATTAAGGTTCCCAATAGTACCCTGTTCAGCCCGACGAATAACTCTTTTATTACCAGTCCTTGCTTTGATATTGTAATCTTGCCGAAAATATCCTCGATTCCAAAAATACCTAGAATCTACGAATTCAAGTTTAGCAAAATAATTGTCGCTATGAGGTCTATAGCCCTTGATATACACGTTGTGAAACGTAAGACTCTTCTGCAGATCGTCCTTAAGTTCTAATTTAAAAAAAGGATTAGATGATGATGCCCTGCTTCTTTGGGAGCGAAGCAATGTGATTGCTACGTCGGTTATAAATGGGACCAATTGCGAATATGGCTCTGTCCCCTCCGAGAACCCCCAATTAATATCATCTAATCCAATTAATGGTTCTCCATCAGCAAATAAACTAGCTATAGTCATTAAGTAAATTTCCCCCTATAAGTAGTTCCTGACGTTGGAGCTTTGCTTTTTGGAGCGGTAATAAATTCTTGATCCTCAACTATCGTAGTTTCAAGAATGTCAAATGACTCCCCTTGCTTAGATATATTCCCAAGTTTTTTTGGCTTAGTTGTTTCTCTTACCATTGTTGTTATCCAGCCGATACCCGAATCTGGTATGTCACCAGTACTAGTTATGCTTGGTTCGGCACTTGATGTAATATACACTTTTCGAATCTCAATGGTTCTTAATTTCTCGGCCTTAACTTCAATTCTAAATTTACTGAGTTTTTCACCATCATGAGAGCCGACTATTTTCTTTCCAGGCTTTAGCGTCACCGTAACGCTCATTTCTGACTCAATTAATTGTTTCCCGCCAACGGAACCTACTGTACAGCGAAACATAATATCCAATTTATTCTGAGATAAGTCTTTTGTTACGTCTTCATTGACAACCGCGATAGTTTTAGCGTACAGCTCGTCCTTTGCTAACTTAAGAAGGTAAGGTCGTATTTTGCTGCTGTAAATATCATCAAGGTCTGTTGATGCATTTTTATCGACCCAAGTGGCTACTATAAATGTCACAGTGACAACTCTTATCGCCGTAGTCCCTGAACCACCTCCGCCGGCACCTCCACCTGCCCCAGGCACAACAGACTGATTACTCCCACCGCTAGAGCCACCAGTTAATCCTTTCGTTGCAAAGTTATTTCCAGAAACAGGGATTATGTTTGAATCTCCAGGGTAATCCTTCACATATTGGATTCTTAGTTGGAAATCAACAAGATCTGGATCATTTTTAATTGAGCCAGTTTGGTTGAAAATTATTTCAACGTAGGTCCGTTTAACCGAAATTTGGTTATCAAAAAACGGAATCGTAGAAAATGATTCATCGGTTAACTCAAACTCCGCACCGGCATCTATTTCGCTAAGTATACCATTGCTATAGGTGTCAGCATCAGCCATGTACAACGCTCGCGCCCCGCTCCCTAGGACTGAGTTATATGACATCGTAATATCAACCGTTATTGCTCTTGATTTCGCATACACGACATTAACGGCTTCCTCTGTCCTGCCAAGCGATTCACCTTCCGGGTACATGTCACCACTTAAAGAAACAGCATAGTTTCGTTTAAAATACCCATCTCCGTCTGCGTTTTGAGAAAAACAATCATCGTTTTGGCCAGTTGCTTCTCCTTGAAAATTTACGTGAACCGTACTTGGCGTAAATGTCCTATAGGTTCCGCCATTAAAGCTCATTGATAATGCAACATTTCTTCGCCTAAATGCGTTTTCAAGATCAACACATGCTGAATTCAATGTCCCCGAAGAGTTAGACCTTACCATTACAGTGAAGTTTATCGTTGCCGTAAGTCTGCCTATAGCCGCAGACCACCCGTTAACCTGATAAACCCCACCGACACCATCACCTACTGTAAACCCTCCGTATGTTATCGACACACGGTGAGTCAGCTCAGAATAAACTCTGGTCACTGTAAGCTGAGTATCAAGAATTAAGTTCTCGCTCTGGATATTCTCGCTAATAAATTGCCAGTCAGAACCAACTCCAACTTTAGTTTTTACACTGGAAACATAACTGTTAAAATCAGATGACTTCAACGTCGTAGCTGTCGCAGCGTCTGTTGCATTATATTGCGCAGAAACAGTGAGCGTTCTTAATCCATTGCAACTAGAGTCAATAGTTGTGGATGTTTCAGTTCGACCATTCGTTTCTATTGGAGGCAGATTTAGCGTTATCGCGACATCTATTTGCCTTGTTAGCCCGGTGAACAGATCATTGTCTACTACGGAGGCTTCACCTATGAGGTTTTTATGTGCAGTACCAGTGTGATCGTAATTTCTAAATTCATTACCATCAATTTCTATAACTAATGATTTCTGTCTAGCCCTGTAAGCCGTAAGAGCCGCGCCTACTTTATCATTTGTTTCATCAACTGTTAATCCAAAGATTACAATGGAGAAAGTACAAGATCCATCTAGCCTGCCCTCTTTCAAAACAAATCCATCAAGGATAACCCTGTCCTCTTCTGTTCCGACTCCTGTTTCAAAGTCGTTATATGTTATTTTGATGTTTTGGGCAGCAGTAGTCCCCATTATGTTCGCCCCCCGCCAAGATTTCCTATTAGCTTTTCAATGTTACCTAAAATGTTCGACATGTCGCCGAGAATCGCTTCTGGGGTTTTACTTATTAAACTTCCTGCCTCTTTTTGAATTAAATTATCCGTCAATGTCCGAACTCGCTGTTTCCCTTCATTTTCCTGGGTTCGGAATTTCATCAGTTCTTTAGCATAATCATTAATAGTCTTTGGATCCATTGTTGTTCCAGACGCCCCGATAGATTCGACCAACTCGTCCTGAACAGATTTGGCTGTTCCTGCTTGATTAAAAAGTGCAGATGTGTTTCCAAATAAACTTCTGCTTGCAGTATCAAATACACCAGTTTTTTGGGCTAGTCTCATATTCATGTCAACAAAGGCACCTATTCCTGCTCCAGCAAGACTTCCTGCTCCCATAGCAAGCCCTAGTCCTCCACCACTTAGACCCGCGGCTCGTCCTAATGTTGAACCTAATCCCTTCCCAAGTGAACGACCACCAGATTGGAATCCTCCACCAAATGTCCCACCGCCAGAATTAAATGATTCTGTAAATACCTGAGCTGAACTACGACCAAGTTGGCCAAGCTTGCCTGTTTGCTGAACAAGCCCATCCGTCCATTTTTTAATGGATTTCTCAGCTTCCTTTATATTTACTTTTAAATCAAAACTCACCGCTAATGACATTATGGCACCACGACCCTAAAATAGCTCGGAGGAGAATAGTTCAGTAATAACTCATCGCCCAACAAATCATCGTCGTACCCTGCAAATAACCCATACCACCATGTCCCTGAAGGTACTCCTGCCTCAGAAACAGTTATTGATGTAGGAGTTGATAATGCAACAGATACCCCTGATGAGATCGATGATGGAGGAGTGCCAGATTGTCGCCTTAATACAAATTTAAAAAAATCAAATCTTACTGGTAAGTCCCATCCTAACGAAACATTTCCGCCTGAATTTGATACTAATCTGAACCATAACGGCCGCTGGTACGTCCTTTGTTCCGTCGAGTAAGCTTCTAGCGTGTAGGTCCTAAATCCGACGCCCCTTAAAGATTGGTCGTTTAATGGTGTTGCCGCGGCTGCTGACTTAATGATCGAATTATAACTCACCCCCTGACTCTCTGACATTTTCCCGATGAGATCTAATAATTGTCGTTGCCCCGCCAAAATTGAGGACGACGACATTAGTAAGTTACGCCCAGTCTTATCCCCGTCCTGGCTCCATATCGGAGTAATTTCGATTGAGCATGTATGAAATTTACGCCGACTAGTTTTTTGAGTAGAGGACCCTATCCTTATTAAGCACAATGGCGGACTATTTGTTTCTAGGGTAGCAGTATCATCGTATGGAATTGCCATAACTTGACGGAATATCTTGCCGCCCCCGGGCCATTCTACTTCTTTAATAGCATACTCGTATTGCCTTGCTATCTGCCACTCATCCATTTTTTTGCCCCAACGTATGCAGCCAAGGACCGTGATTATTTAACTCTTTTATTACCGCTCTACCTGACAAACAAAGGTAATCGAACTTTAATTCCGTGTTTGACTTAGGAATATCTCGTGCGAGAGTAAATACCTTCGCCGACATTAATGGATCCGGATTATTTGCTATACCTTGCAGGTAAATATTTTCTCTAAAAACCTCTTCTTTACATTCAGTATAAATTCTTCGTTCGATCTCAGTCAAGCCAAGAGCGTCTTCCGCCGTAAGGACATAACCAGCAAGCACAAAATCTTTTGTGCGCTTATATAAAATTCTTAACGTTCTTTCGTCATGCTGAATTAAATCCTCTTCTTCGATTGAAAACATGGTGCTTCGTTTCCACCAAGTTTTTTTTATACCATTAATCGATGGATGAAGCAGCTTGGCATATTTCAACAAAATCATTCTAGTCACAGTTCCAGCTCCTGAACTGGCGCAAACTGATAAAGTCTCCCATCGCTGTCGGGAAAACCTATAAATGATATGTTGATGCCAAAATCTTTATCAATCTCGAAATCTATTCCGGAACCAGTTAACGTAGCTACTGCATTATATAAAATTAATCCTGGCTGGAAGTCGGGCTCGTCAGGCCTAACGAAAAGCTTAAAACCGTTTTTTGACCTTCGTGTGCCTGCTATTGTTGCTATCCGACTAATCTTTGCTAAGTTTGATTTCGTTATCTCCAGCAAAATACTTGGGTGGATTTTACCTAATGCGTCTTTATCAAAAGACATTAACGACGCGGTAACAACAATTGACTCTTGCTTAATTACTCTCTCATATTCGCGACCGGATATTTTATTTCTCATCGCGACATCATCCTCGGAAATAATAACTGCAACCTCATCAAGAATACTTAATGGCGTACCCCAATTACTCGATATCTTTGAATCCATAATTATCGGATTAGCGTAACACTCTGCGTTTATCCGTAGTGGGGTACTGTTATCTATTGATGCCACTTCCGCCCCCAAATTTATTTGATAGATACTCTTCGATTATCTCTTTGCCTTCTTTTTCTGGGTAACTCAGAAATGGACGAGCCGGCATCATGGATGAAATCTGCGACAAAGAAAGAATTCGCCCTGCTCTGGCTAACTGAGTCTTGCTCAATCGTGACTTAACAGTATTCAGCCACTTAATGTATTGCTCATCAAAATTACTCGCCTTTTTCTTACTAACAACTATACCGCCAAGCTGATGGACTTTAGCGTAAGGCTTGTTTGTGCCAATACGGACAGAGGTCGTGGAAGATAATTCGTATGTTATCGACCTGCGTAACATACCGGTGTCAATCAGGGCCGGTCTCGGATCTATCCTACGAATAGGAGGCTTGCGGCCCTCGTTAATATCATTTATAATCCCATGCAAATTCGGGACTGCTCTTGGTTTCCACTTAATACCAAAAGTTGATTGCCGTTCAAAATTCGCCTGAGAATATTGAACGGCATCTTCAGCAAGAAACTTGAGTATCGGCGACGCACCTGAAATAGCTACCTTCAGCTCATCAAAGAATTCCTTATCCTTAAGCTCAAGAATAATTCCATCGCTCATTAAGACCAGCTTTCTAAGGCAATACGGGCTCCGGCCAAGTATGACTAGGAGTTACTATGTGAGGCAAATGCCGTTTGTAAGAAAGAGCAAAATATCTTTGGATGATAGAGTCTGTACTAACAAGAACATCATCCCAAGTAAACTCATCACCAAATTCAAACGGCGTGCGCCCACCGATAGGCACATAATAGGTGCTATCGACATTTAACATTTGGACCATAAGCACTTCATCTATATTAATGAACCCTGAAGCTAGTGTGCTTACTCCGATTTTAAACTTAGGTTGATCCGATAACCAGTTGTTTGGCCAGGTACTTTCATCTACTGGAATAGCCACTCGCTTCCAGCCAGTTTCTGTACCAAGTAAGGCTGGAAACGTATAAATTACTGACCCATATTGCACATAAAAAACAGTACCGGCTGGAGCGGCGCCAATTTGACGATTATATACAAACGTAATAAAGTAAGGTGCAAACCTGCTAATGCTTACGTTTGCGAGCGATTGCGAAATTGAGTCCACCGCCTTAAATCGTAGACTAGCAGGAGTGACTACATCATCGTTCGCTCGATAATAATTGATTTCATCAATTTCGAAATTATTGATTGAACCCGTAACATCCCAATCGTCAATTGTATCAAGCGTACTTCCGTTAAACGTAGAATCACTAAAGCTAGCATTATTGAGGATGCCACTTGTTTCCGAATAAATCGTAAATTCAAATGATAACCCAGATTTTAGCCCATCACTTAGTTCAAGATCATCAAGGACTCTTGGCTCTCCAGTAAATGCGCCGATCTCATTATGCCTGCCTGTTACATTTCCATCTGTCTGATCTCGCGTAATTACAAATTTCTTGCTCTCGATGAATCCAGACTCAATAGCGTAACCCTCTTCGTCTACAGTTAGGCGGTATATAACGCCATCACCTGTATTTCCTACATTAGCCAGAGGCAGACCAAAATCTATATTTCGGCTCTTCACATACTGCGCATTATCATGCATCTCCTTATAAATCTCATCAATGATACTTTGGTCATCCACCTCTAATGGAAGCCCAACATACTCAGCGTATTCAAGCAATTGTGCTCGCAGAAAAGACGGTATTACTGCTGGTGGATTAAGCATTGCTGCTAAATCAGCTCGTAGTGCTGACTTCTGACCTAGAGTTCCAACAAATCTCTCACCAGATGCTGAATTAAGTAAATCAGTTTCCATTGTTTTGAACCGACCAATTGTCTCTTTTGATAACGAAGCTAAAAATCTTATACAATTGCCAATGTTCTCTTGTGCTTCTAAATCAGTAATCGGCATAATACCTCTCTACGATATCATGGAGTAAATGGAACGTTTGGCCAAGACGTGTCATTCCCCGAACTTCGACCAGTTCTACTTGGAAATCCTGCTGACCGAAAATAACTTTGAGTAAATTTAGGTTGAAGCTTTTCGCCTGGCTGGACATGCGTATCGCCAACAATTGGCGTTAATGTATCTCTATGAGTTACGTTTCTGAGCATTTCAAGTCGTTCGTTAATCGATGTCCTTAATGCTGCACCGTCACCTGGAGCCCCAGCCCTAACCTTTAATAAAAAAACTGTTATATCTGCGAGTAACCCATAAACTAGTTCATCGGGGTTATCTTCGTCAAATCTAAAGCCGCCTCTCATACGCAATTCTACTTTTGCGTCCACGTAAGCTGCATTTACAAAACTTGAATTAATACTAGTAGGATTATCTACTCCAGGATTACTCCATTGACGCAATTGATCTGTATCGTCATATCTTAGGAGAATCTCAGCTTCAATATCAAAGGCCATGAGTCACCTTAGATTAAGACGTTTTCATCGTGAATGAGAAATATGTGTCATTTGCTCCAAGCTTAGGATCTGGAACGATAGGTACGTGCCAACCAGATGCCATGTGAAGGGGGCGAGTAATTAATGGCGGAGGGCAGTATGCTGATCTGTCTGTCGATCTGTAGTCATACGCTTTTTCTTCTGCGATTTTATCAACGTCTACCATGTACACGTAGTAACCTAACGGCTCAATATGAGAGGTCCAGACGTATTTTGCGAACTCACAATCTAAAGTAAAGTCAATTGCCATTGACCTGTCTTTAGCTAAGTACTTAAGTCCGCGTTTAATAACCTGCCGAACCATATCGTTCTTTCCTTCAATGGTAAGGGATATCTCCATACCTTTTTGAGGAATTCTATTTGGTAACCCTGACGAGTTTTTCCCACGAATTGGCTCAACAAATTTAGTAAGCATTACACCTGGAATCGAAATGTACTGCAACGGACAGTCAGCCAATAAGCCGACAAAATATCTCTTGGTATTTGTTTTCGCTGCATTATACACCTGATCTACGGTGTATGTAGGAATATCAAAACTATTCGGATCTTCCAGAAATACTATACCTGAGCCCGGTGCATCTGAGGCACTGAACACCTTTGTTGCTTCTCTGGCTTCTTTAGTATTTGTTCGCACTTGAACTTCTTCGTCAGTCAAAACAGTTTCATCGACCACATCTTTCGGATTACGTTTTTTTGGCTTTCCAATCAATGCAACAGAGTCAACTATTGTCTCTGAGTCAGACATTGGTCCTCTTTTCTAGGCAAGACACGTGAAATAAAACATCTAATCAATCTACTCGCAAAAGAATAACATTATCAACTTTGATTTCCGGAATCAAACCAATTACTTTCTTGAAAAAAAAAGACAGTAGGTCAGGCTACTGTCTTTTTCGGTCCTAATAAATTTAGTTGGTTACTTCAATCAAAGCCAATGGCAGGTTTGAAGTGTATCCGGCTCGTTGCCACAAAATCAAACCTTCTTGGCCTCTCATGCGTGAGATGTCAGAGTTTGCTTCATTATACTCGACACTCCTCATCGACTCTTTCTCTGCGCGTACAACTGGTTTAACGTGTGCGTTCGGCAAAACGATAAACCACTTGTTAGAGGTTCCCATGTATGGGGTGCTCCATAGCGTGATCTCAAGCCCAGACTCAAGAATTACGTTGCTTGTGCTGGCACCAGCAGTTGCTACTCCAGGAACAATAGTCGCTCTTTGAGTTGCAATAAAGGTTTCGCGCATTGCTTTTTCATGCTTAGGCGCATAAATAATCAAAGCCTTAGTTAGCTCACTCTGTTCAAAATATGGAGTAATAGAGTCAGTATGTCGGAAAGAGGTAAACCCTTCGCCCCACGCCTTCCAGAAATCGTCATAAAACGCAGTACTGGTAATACCAGAACCGCTAAATTTGTTACCCTGGGCTGAACCAAATCGAGGATCCCCGTTACCATCTAACACTGATGTAATCGGTACACCGTCTGGCGAAAGTGGTAATGAAGGTAATAGCCTTGGATTTGATGTCCCCAATAGCATCTGGAAGAATACTTCGATACCTAACCGAGCAAAACCAGAACCAGCCTGTCTTGCGGCTGTTTGAAGCGAGCGAGTAAGGTCATCTTGTCGGTCGTTTCGATGCCAGGGGATATGAACACCCCAGTCTCTTACGAGCAATGAATAACTTTTTTCGCCCATTCCTTGAGTAGGTATTGCTTCACCGGCAGGCCAGTGACCCGGCAGTGGAGGTGACTCTCTGTAGTAATACTGAGGATTACGCTCGTCAGTATTAATCATTTCCATTACTAGTCGCAAAAAAGCCAACGCTTCGGGCTCAGTCTTCCTGTATGTATTAATGAAGTCGCTCTTAATACCCGCAATCGTTGCCTTATTACTAATTACAAGGCTGGCCATTTTCTTTCGTTCTCCGTAACGTTGACTTAATTGTTGTTAAATTCTCACAAACTAGGAATTACAAACTAGGTTTATTGATCACAGTCATCCACAGATGATATGCACCAGAAGTAAGGGTTCCGCTAGTATTGATCGCCTTTACATTTAATTCGAATCCAGCATGGTAAGTTACTTTTGTGCCATTCAATACTGCATTAATCCGTACCCCTCTTGCTGATGCAGTAGGAATCACAACACCAAGACTTGATACAGGGACAATACCGTCTGGAACAATCGCTATTGGGGTGTCATCAATAGTCACAACAATTGAAGTTGTTCCAGCGGCTCCAACTGTCGGCACGTCAATAATCGCAAACAGATTAACCATTTCAGCGTGGTTGTGAGCGATAATCCCATCTGCAATAATTGCGTCAATTGTAGCTCCCCAAGCAAAATATCCAAGGTAGACATCTTTCTTGGTCCCACCAGCAAGTGATTGCCCAATCATCTGCTCTGCTGAAAACATCATCACTAACGACTCAGTAGTTGCAGCCCCCCGCCGAGAAAGTATTATCCCATTCTGGATTTGAGACGTCGCTGGCGGTGTAACGGTTAAAACATCATCATCTGATGCATAAACGGGCTCAAAAACAGCTAAGTCTGAGCTAGATCCGCTGACTAACTGATCCATTAGCACGCATCCGCCAATATCAACAAGTGTGTCTTTTACACCATTACCTGTCAATTTACCTGCATCGCCAGTTCGTTCAGGTTCATCCCCCGCTGGAGTATCAAAATACCCAAGAGGAAGAATCCCAGGCTTCCGCTCAAAAGCGACAACCTTACCACCAGTTGATGCACCACCAGCCAAAACCACTTCGTGCTTTTTCCCACGAGCGGCAGCGTAAGAGCCAGAATAAACAACCTTAGTATCAGCCACTACTAGCCGTACCGGATTATTTATTGGTTGAGTCCTTCGTAGTTTGAATTTAGTCAGCGCCATTATCCGTATCTCCTCACCTTTTTGGTTTTTTTTAAAAAATCCGTAAGCTAAATTAGAATCAAATGGCTCCTAGATCAGGTTCGCTTCGATGAATTCTTTTTCAGAGTACAGTTGATTATGGTTATGAGCTTTCAGCTCTTGGTAATGATTCGACAGCATCCGCGCTTTCATTAGGACTTCTGGACCTTTATCCGAAAACTGAAGTACGGTTTCTGAGTCTTTCTTCTCAAAATCAAAGTCATGCAAGTCATCAGGATCAGGAACTCCAGTACTTCTTACTGTGCGAATAAAATGTTTTATTCCTTTTGGCCCAAATTCAGAGAAATAAAGTTTCGCTTCTTTTTCGATGCTTTGATCGTCCATGTAACCCTTTAGCGCAGTTTTTGCTACCTTGATGCAATCAGCTTGTTTTTGCTGTCGCTCCAATTTTGTTAGCCGATTCATCAATACAGTGTTTGCCGTTTTAGTTTTTAAGCTAGAAAACCTTAGCTTTTTTTTCATGCTTTTGTTCTCCGAAAAATCAGCAGGAGCCTCCAGTTCTTCTTTTATTGAGGTTCTACCAGCAACTAGTTTTTCTACTGCTTTTGTTAATGAATTGATTCCTTGTAAAATTTGATCTATTTTTGATGAATCAGGAAAACCTTCTGCATTAGTTATTTTCTCTGGCTCTTCTTTCTTCTCCTTTGGTTCTTCCGCTTTTTCACTATCAGCAAAAATAATCTTTCGGATTTCTTTTTTAGAGAATCCCATTTCGGACATAACAGCCGCGCTGTTTTTGTTTTGCTCTAGTTCCGCTATTCTTGCTTTCAAAGATTTTATTTCTTCAATAAGAGCAGGCTTCTCTTCTTCGGCAGCCATACGGAACGCTTTTCGTGCATTCTTAAATTGCATCTTAAGCGTATCAAGAGCTTCATCATCATCTTCTTCTTCATATTTTCCGCACATCGCAATATCATCTTCGAGTTCGTCGTCCTCAGCCATGCCGAGTTCTTCGTCTTCGAGTTCGTCGTCCTCAGCCATGCCGAGTTCTTCATCTTCGAGTTCGT
>JANNQJ010000196.1:0-6261 GCA_031400675.1 Cyclobacteriaceae bacterium | reverse complement strand
CGATATGATGGATCGGTGGGGATCAATTATGCCATGTTAGGGTTTACAAAATACGCTCCTGTGAATGACAGAATCAGTGGCTTTGGAACGTTCGATCTGGGTGTGGGTTGGCTTAATCCCGATGAGTCGCTTCTATCTGAGGATGTTGCAAAATTTTCACTTGGCGGCAGACTGGGTGTTCGCATCAAGACCTCAGAAAAAGTCAGCCTGCGTATTCACGGACAAGTATTCTCACCCGTTCAGTGGGCGGGTGGTGGATTTTATTTTGGAACAGGTGGCTCTGGGGCAGGTGTTTCAACCGGGTCAACTATTTGGCAATTCAACCTGGGTGGAAGTTTAAATTATAGATTGAAATAATAACAAATTGTAAATTATTGTGTGATTGTAGAATATGGATATTCGAAATATGAAACATACAAGTTGGTTTCTTTTCTTTTCAGTAATAATCTCATCCACGGTTGCTCAAGATGTTGCTCAAGATAAAAAAGTTTACACTACTACCAGCGGTGAAATTATTCTGTCTTGGGCTGAAATAAATTACAAAGGAGATGAGGCTGGGAGCGTGATACGTTTTTCACCTGTGGTAAACATTCAAAACTATTTGAATATTGATAAGACCGACCACTTTGGTTTGTTCACAGGCCTTTCGATTCGCAACGTGGGATTCATTTATGATGTTCCTGATCAACCGGGCGTGCGCATGAAATACAGAACATACAACCTGGGTATCCCTGTTGGCATTAAAATCGGAAATCTGAACGGCAAATTTTTATTTGCCGGTTATGAACTGGAACTTCCATTCAATTACAAGGAGAAACTTTTTATTGATGAGAATAAAGAGGACAAAAATGTAATCTGGTTTAGTGATCGCGTACCCAATTTTTACCATTCAGTAATGGTGGGCATTCAAATGCCGTATGGAGCAACCTTAAAATTCAAGTACTACCTCACCAATTTTTTCAATAAAGATTTTGAAGCAACGGATGATCAGGGGTTGAGGTATAAACCGTATGAGAACTCAGACTATAACGTCTTTTATTTTTCGCTAAGTTTTGGGTTGTTGAAAAACACAAAATTTTATTATAACGGTAACGAGTAGATTTAGTCATCTCGAGAGCACATGTAAAACTATAAAAAGTTGAACTTGGTTGCGAGACCTGCCTGCCGGTAGGGATCTTCCAATATTAGTTAGACTAAACCTATAATAAGATGTCTCGCAAATTTGCACTGCACGTTTAATCTTTATTTTGCACGCTCGACATGACAAGTCTATTTTTTTTGGTCATCTCGAGAGCACCAAAGAAACTATAAAAAGTTGAACTTGGTTGCGAGAGATCTTCCTACATCAGTTAGACTAAACCTATAAGAAGATGTCTCGCAATTTTACGTTGCACGTTTACTCTTCATTCGCACGCTCGACATGACTTTGCTTTTTAACCTTGCAGGTAGTCCTTAAGAAAATCCATGTTAAAATTTAGGGAACGAATCAGTCTTATTTTCTTTGCCTTTGACCATCCCTTAATTTCCTTTTCCCTATCAATTGCAGCCTGGGCAGTACCGTGTCTTTCGAAATAAATCAGATTGTAGCAGTAATACCTACCGGCAAAAGTTTTTTGAGCTCCCCGATTTTCATAATGCTGTTTCATTCTGGTGTAGAGGTCATTGGTCATTCCAGTATAGAAAACAGTTTTCGCAGAATTTGTAGTAATGTAGATGTAATAGTTTCCAATAGCCATACAAGAGGTCAATCAGCGACTACCACACGAAGTTTCATCTGATACGTTATCTATGAAGTTTGTGAACTCCTTTACTTGCACTTGTCTGATTTGCCTACAAAATACCGCTCTCCATTACTGTAGACCTGCTCATCTTTTATAATGAGCGGAGCTTCAAGCGATGGTAAATTCTTTTTATTGAATGTAAACCTGATGGTAGTTTCTGCTCCGGTTCCGGTGACCATCCATTTTCCTGAGGAGCGTCCTCTGTATTGGGGATTCTGATTTTTAAGAACACCGCTCTTTTTAATATCTGCATTAAATGTACTATCTGCACACAAATGAACCTGTGTCTCTTTAGACCCTCCCTGTACGGAAGCATACGTGGCGAGTACTTTATTCGAAAGAAATTCAGTCCAATTAAAATCCGCATACGGTGATGCATTTGATGAAGGTTGAAACGAGCTGCTCTTCATGAACTGAATTACCGTAGTTTTAACAGTTTCGTAAAACTGAAGCGGGGCAACCATCAGTATGGTAACGCATGGTCCGCTAGCGCTGCATCGCGAAACAGCAAAGCCTTTATTCCCCTTGTTGATGTACTCGCCTTCTGCGACTACCTCAGCAGATAACATGTCCTCTGCAATAGAAGGATTGATTGCTTTTAGCCGGATTGTTTCACTCAGATCAAATCCTTTCAGCCATGAATCGCGCATAGAGGCAAGCTCACCTTGTTCCCGTCCAAAAACATAAATTTCTCCATACGTTGTTGTGGTAGTGGTGAGCAGGAAGACCTCACTTTCTCGTGGTAACATTCCTTCCCAACCCTCCGGTACTTTTGCGGTAAAACCAAAGCGGGGAGCAAACAACGTTTCTCCTGCTTCATACATCCTACCTGGCTGAAGGCGATTCTTTTTGGTTTGTGCAAGGCTATTCACTGTTGTAAAGAATATAACCACGCATAGGAAAATGTAGATTGAATTTTTCATATCAATTAAAGATAATTATTCTTACGATGGATTTTGTTTGACCTCCGAATCCCCCTAGCCCCCTTTTCAAGGGGGGATGGTTCGTCTTCGCTAATGCCATTTTATACCCCTTACTACTCCTCTTTCACAAAGGGGTAATGGTTTGTGTTTCACGATGCTATTTTTATACTCCTTACCACTCCCCCTTTGAAGGGGGTTGGGGGGATGTTTGTTTTGAAACCATTCAATTTAGTAAACATGATAAAGTAGGATTAGTTATACCGTATCAACGATGGTGGCCGTACAAAGGAGCCTGAATTTTTTACCCGCAAGTTTTGCTTGAAGCCGAAAACAATTTTGCTTTCTCCATTTCCATCTTCTGGTATATAGGTGACTTTTACTTCCATGGTGCCGAAGATCAGGTTTTCGTTTCGGGTTCTGAAACCTCCGCTGATTCCAAAAAAAGTATCGTTTTGAGCATCACAGTCTTTGCATTTGATGGCTGCTACATCAAGGGCAACAAAAGGAGCAAATCTGAATCCTAATAGAGACCAGGGTGTATAGAGAGCAGATTCCGCATGCATGGCAAGTCGTTGATCAGCAGCTAAACTATCGATACTAAACCCAGGTATTTGATTTCCACCAATGTCAAGGTAATCAATAACTGTTCTGTTGAATAGTTGCGTATAGGTAGTGGAAACATAGCCGCGCATTTTGTATCGGTTTAATTGTAACAAACGGGTAAAGTAGGCTCCGCCCATTTGTACAACAACATCTTCCAATTCTGATTTATCATCAGATGCATATTCGCTTAGGTAGCCTCCTGCCTGAAAAAACAGGCGATGAAAATTTCCTTTTTTGCTTGCCTGTCCGTAGTTGAACTTTACTGCACCATAGGGTCTTCCTAATTGCAATTGCCGAACATAGCCTCCTGTAACTCCAAATGAAATACCATACGGAATATCTTCTGTCCTTCCAAAGCCAAAGACATAACGGGTTTTATAATAGTCCTGTCGGTAAAATGAAAACTCCGATAGGTAGCCCACAGCATCGTTATATTTTCTGGCTTCTTTATATTCTGGCTGTTCGGGTTGATCTAAATAATTACCACTGAAATATCGAAAGGCAAGAAATTGACGGTTACGGTTCGAGATTTCTTTATGAATACCAAAGTTGTAACCCACCCAACTATCGATAATGTTGTAGTTATATTTTAGAAAAGAAGTATCTGGTTCATTGTACGCATTCACCGACCAATTCTTACTTAACTCTAAACCGCCAGCCATTCGGGTATAGGGAGACACCAGAGGCCTTTGAAGTCTTACTAAGAATGCATATTCGGTTTCCTTACCATAACTTCTACCGTCATTGAGTTCAGTATACTCTACTTGAACATTCGTGAGGCTTCCGAAAATGCTACTTTTATTATAAAGAAGAGAATAGCCAAATTTTGGAGTTCTGTCTTGATCGACAAGACTGGTAAACTCTATGCGTTGACCGCGACCACCTACGTTGGCATCATAGATGCCTATTTCTGGTGCGGAAGGGAAACTGCCGCCTATCGTTGCGCCTAAACTGAAAACGTCTCTCGTAATAACCATCAGGTCAACTGAATCTGTACCCTCAACAGGGGTTACAACAATTCGGCTATCCAGAATAAAATCTTTGTCGCGAAGAAAACGTTCATTATCGGCAAGCTTATACGGATTCAAGGGTTTGTTCTTTCCTAAGAAAAGGTGCTGTCGAATAGTTTTTTCACGGGTATTTACGTGAAGGGCATTGGCCAGTCGTGTTACTGTTTTACTTACTTTTTTATCGCTGTCGTAAATAGATTTCTCAAATCCAATCCGGTCAATGTTAACTTTTCGGATAATTTTTCCAGAGTATTGCAAATATGGGTTTACACTCTTCTCGGCTTCAATAGTGTCTTTCGGTGTGGTTGAAATGAGTTTTAAACCCTCTCGGAAAGCCCGCTTTGTAAGTGATTTTTTTTCTACGGAGTCTTTTTTTTCCTGGGCATAGGTGCAGGTTGTCTCGAGAACAATGAAACCGATAAAAAAGTAAATCAATAATCGTATACCCATGCAGAACCAGTTGTACCCTTTGTTTACCGTTGGGAAAAGCTATCAGAAAAAATACCCAACCCGATAAATTACCGGACTATAATATGGTGAATTATCTTCACGATCGTATAAGAAATTATACAATACCTGAAAACTGATTCCACCCCTTTTCCTTTTTCCTAATTGCCGAATGTAGCCAGCCCCCGCAAAAAAAGAATCAACATGTTCTGTTTTTGTACTAATCTCTGTATTGCCAAGCTCATACGCGTATTCTGTTTTCATGTTTTCCCACTCCGACCATAGATAGATTCGTCTGGTTAGCTGAGCACGGGCAAAGAGATTTGGTCCGTAAGAGTTAAGGTTTTTTTGGTATATTCTATCACGCGTATAAATGTATCGGTACCCAACACCTGTAGTTAGTATTTTCGGAAAATGATACGCGAGTAGAGGAGATACTTCAACATGAGTTTGTTTCAGGTTAATCCAAAAACCTGTAGAACCTCCAAAACTAATCCGTTCCTTTAAGGGCCGTGTATCCTTCCGAACCTTGGCAGTACTTGTACTGGTCGAATCTGTTGGTTGTTGAGCAAAACCAATTGTAGGGAATAGCAACCAAGCTATAAAAAGTAATTTTTTCATTTTTTATTTTCCTTTATAGACAGGCTTTCTTTTTTCAATAAATGCTTTCATTCCTTCTTTCTGGTCTTCCGAAGCAAATGTGAGATAGAAATTTTTTCGTTCAAACATTAAGCCTTCATCTAATTGTGTTTCAAACGAACGATTTATCGCTTCTTTGGCAAGTTGTACAGCAATCGTAGACATCTGTGCAATTTCCTTTGCGAGTTCAACTGCTTCATGCATGTACATTTCTACTGGTACCACTTTGTTTACTAACCCGTAGAAGTGAGCTTCTTGTGCAGAGAGAAATCTTCCCGTAAGAATCAATTCCATGGCTTTAGCTTTACCAATGGCTTTAGTAAGTCGTTGTGTACCGCCTGCCCCCGGCATTGTGCCGATTTTTATTTCTGGTTGACCAAATTTGGCAGTCTCCGATGCGATCACCATATCACACGTCATCACAAATTCACAGCCACCCCCTAATGCAAACCCTGATACCGCAGCGATGATTGGTTTTTTTGTTCTCCGTATCTGATCCCAAGTACTGAATTGATCCATCACTTGCATATCAATGGCCGATTTATCGGCCATCTGTTTAATATCAGCACCGGCAGCAAAAGCCTGATCGTTTCCGGTAATGATGATCACTTTTACATCTTCATTTTTATCAAGCTGTTGTAACGCATCCCGCACCTCTTGCATAAGTTGGGGATTCAATGCATTTAGCTCTTTTGGTCGGTAGAGTTGAATCAGGGCGATGCTTGGCTGATATTGCTCAGTAACTTTTATGAATTCCATAGTACAGGGTTTTCACAAATCTAAAAAAATAAACCCCTCCGTCCTCGTTCCTCGGACGCCTCCCCTGTAGGGGAGGATGGGAGCGGTAAAAAAGAAAAG
>JANNQJ010000195.1:0-1912 GCA_031400675.1 Cyclobacteriaceae bacterium | reverse complement strand
CGCAAAGAGTTTTTTATATCCTTCACGTTTTTTTAAAATCATCGACCAACTCAATCCTGCCTGTGCGCCTTCCAAAATCAGAAATTCAAAATGCACGCGATCATCATGTACAGGCACGCCCCACTCTGTATCATGGTACTGAATGTATTGTTCGAACGCTAAGCACCACGGACATCTGAATACTTCTTTGTTGTCATTCATATTTAATTGCCAGACTGTTAAACACAAAACTAATAATTTGAAGTTATTGTGAGTTCAAGGGTCATGTCCTGTCGAGCCTGCCTGGGCCTGTCCGGTAGGCAGGCGAGCAAAATTAAATACAAAGTGTAGATTAATTTGCGAGACATCCCACTATAACAACAATCCACTATGTGTGTGAGGATTTCTCGCAAATTCATAAGCGTTTTGTACCCAAATTCGCACGCTCGAAAGGGCTGAGTTTTTTATTCAATTCGAGCTGGTTCTCTCCATGCCATTTCTCAATTTTTCTTATTCTTCAGACTTAACCAAATATCGAATCATCATTCAACGTCTCCACCATTTTAAAATTACCAGAATGAAGGAAAAAACTGTACCTTCATTCGAAGAAAGATGAAATACTCCTTTTCCTTTTTTTTATTTCTCCTGATTGCGGCAAGCGTGGTGGCACAAAACCAAAATCGCTTGCTCAATCATTCGTATTCAAATGTTATCTCGCAGGAAACTGAATCATTTCTTAATAAATCATTGTGGGGTTCATTTTTTTCAGGTGACGAGCAACAACTGTATAGGCCAAAGAGCATTCTGCCCATCACTAATTTCAGTCCCTATACTTTCAGAGGTGGGATTTACTGGATGGGGTCTATGACCACACAATCCTATAACCAAGGCAAACTTGGTACCTACTACATGTGGGATGTGCAAGGCAACCTGCAAGAGTCGCGAATGTTTCTTGATGTAGCGGGAAAAAATAAACGGGGATTAAAATTGGTTTTCAGGAGACGATGAACTTCGTTGGTTTTAAGTCTGAGTATTCACTAATTAAATGATGTTATGAAAAAAATAATCACACTGCTAACATGTCTTACCATTGTAGCAACAAGCTCTGCCCAAACAATTGACTTCGATAAAAAATTAAAAGAGCTTGGCATAGAACTATCCTCTCCCGTTAAGCCAGTTGCCAATTACGTAAAGGCCGTGCGCACCGGCAATTTGCTATATCTGTCTGGCCATGGCCCAACAAAAGCTGATGGAACCAACATCACGGGAAAGGTGGGAAAAGATTTAACAACGGAACAAGGCTATGACGCTGCCAAGCAAGTTGGGGTTGCTATACTTTCAACATTGAAAGCAGAACTTGGCGACCTGAACAAAGTAAAACGCGTAGTAAAAGTTTTGGGCATGGTTAACTGCACTGAAAACTTTGTGGATCAACCCAAAGTAATGAATGGCTTTTCGGATTTGATGGTTGCTGTCTTTGGCGAAAAAGGTAAACACGCCCGATCTGCAGTTGGGATGTATGCGTTGCCTTCTAATATTGCAGTGGAAGTAGAGATTATTGTGGAGCTTGAAAATTAGTGATCGGTAAGAGGTAATCTGTAATCGGTCTCTCTGATAACCGATTACCGAACACCGATTACCTTTTTTACGCCAGTATCGCCATGGCTGAGGCCAAGCGCGCGGGCGGTGGCCGTTATCGGGTGTTCGAGCCGGCGATGCAGGAGCGCGCAGCGCGACGCGGCAGTCTCGAAGCTGACATCCGTTGCGCCCTGGTCGAGGAGCAGCTTTTCGTCGTCTATCAACCGGTCCTCGCTCTGCGCGAGACCGCGTCCGACAATGGGTGCGCCGGCGTCGAAGCGCTGGTGCGCTGGCGCCACCCGATACGCGGCGTTGTGCCGCCGGTGGAGTTCATCGGCATCGCTGAAGAATGCGG
>JANNQJ010000194.1:0-1776 GCA_031400675.1 Cyclobacteriaceae bacterium | reverse complement strand
CAAATTAAGTCCATCATCAGGGCGGTCTAATCCCTCTACCACACCACGCCAACTGAATACAATAATCTTTAAACCTGGATTAACTTCGCCTTTGTGTCGTTTGTGTGTATACTTTGAACTATAATAATCCGGGTACACAATAATTTTTTCAAAGTAGGTAAGGCTCTCCCGCGGTAAACCGAAAACCAGTTGACTAGCTCCACAACAAATGATCGCTTTCATGGCTCTTGTCAGGTTCACATCGTTACGGGGAATAAATTCGAAATATTCGTAATGATCTCGCACCAATCGAAGAAACTTTAATTTTCTAGACCAGGGTAACTTGGTATAGTATCCGTATTTGTGATTCAGAAAACGATGAAAGACCGGCCCTTGAAAAAGCCTGAACCAGATTTCTTCATAAAGCCCATAGAAAAAACTAAATACGGGGAAGGATGATAATTTCAATGGTTCTTATTTGATAGCCACAGACCTGCCTGCCGAACAGGCAGGTTCACAGATTAAATATTTTTTCTGCGATGCGTGGCTTATCATTTAAATTTAAATAGAACGAAGCAGATTTTTCATAGAACACTCTCTTTCCAACACTGTCTTGATCTCACTACTCTTCACACGATCTTGTTTCATGGTATCCCGATAGCGAATTGTAACAGTATCATCTTGCAAGGTTTGATGATCGATGGTAACACAAAAAGGTGTTCCAATAGCATCTTGTCTGCGATAGCGTTTTCCGATGGCATCTTTCTCCTCATAGAAACATCGGAAATCAAACTTGATATCATTCATGATCTCAGATGCCTTTTCAGGAAGTCCATCTTTTTTCATCAACGGAAGGATGGCAACTTTATGAGGCGCAAGTGCTGGCGGAATACGCAATACAACGCGTTCGCTTCCGTCCTCAAGTTTTTCTTCCACATAAGAAGTGGAGAGCACAGACAAAAACATACGATCTAACCCAACGGATGTTTCAACAACATATGGAATATAATTTTGATTGTCTTCGGGATCGAAGTACTGGAGTTTTTTGCCTGAAAACTTTTCGTGATTCTTTAAATCAAAGTCGGTACGTGAGTGGATGCCTTCCAATTCCTTAAACCCCATCGGGAAATTAAATTGAATATCACAAGCCGCATTTGCATAGTGTGCCAAATTCAAATGATCGTGAAACCGATAATTCTCTTTGCCTAAGCCCAGAGCGTGATGCCATCTCATTCTTTTTTCTTTCCAGAACTCATACCACTTCATCTCTTCGCCTGGCTTGATAAAAAATTGCATCTCCATTTGTTCAAACTCCCGCATACGAAAGATAAACTGGCGCGCTACAATCTCATTACGGAATGCTTTGCCTATCTGCGCAATCCCGAAAGGTATTTTCATACGGCCAGTTTTCTGCACATTCAAAAAGTTCACAAAAATTCCTTGTGCTGTTTCAGGTCGCAGGTAAATTTTGTTGGTGTCTTCAGCCAGCGATCCCATCTCCGTAGAAAACATCAAATTGAATTGACGTACATCTGTCCAATTGCGTGTGCCTGAAATAGGATCCGCAATTTCTAAATCTTCAATCAGTTGCTTCATGGCAGTCATATCGGCACTGCCCATTGCTTCCTTCATCCGTTTGTTTGTCTCTTCGATTTTCGCTTGATATTCAACCACACGCGGATTTGTTTTAACAAACATTTCTTTATCAAAAGTTTCACCGAATCGCTTGGCTGCTTTTTCTACTTCTTTTTCAATCTTCTCTTCCATTTTAGAAATGGCATCTTCAATCAGCACATC
>JANNQJ010000193.1:0-10077 GCA_031400675.1 Cyclobacteriaceae bacterium | reverse complement strand
AGCTGAAGCCGGGTACCGGGTGTATCAACGAACCGAGCTCTATCTCAGACTCTCCAAACTTCGCTACAATGCCACGCCGGAACAGATCAACTGTCCGGCTGAGTATTTACGGTACTTAAATTTACAAGGGTTAGCACCGGGTGAAATTAACACGTTACCGGAAGCCCAGCGGCTTGCCATGCAACAAGCAGCTCATGAATTCGCCCGGAACGAGGTAGATAATGGTGCATCAGATCCCTCCTACGGAAGTCGCATAGGAATGCATCCGGACGCCAGTTCCCAAACCTTTAAAGATATCAAGAGTGCTGTTTCAGGTGGTACGGTGCCTGATGGCCCAAAATTTAATGACAAGACAAATATGTATCACACAGAATTCCAATATGATTTTAAAAATCAAATAGACTTTATGGAGTGGCTTGTGGGTGGTAGTTACCGACTATTTGACCTGAAGTCTGATGGTACCATATTCGATGACAAGGAAGAACCTATAACGATTAATGAATACGGCATTTATACACAGGTGGGTAAGTGGTTGGGCGATCGAAGATTAAAACTATCGGGTTCCCTTCGCTATGATAAAAATGAAAACTTTGAAGGACGATTTAATCCACGGATTTCAGCCGTACTTAAAGTGAAAGAGAATCACAACCTGAGAGTTTCCTTTCAAACAGGCTTCAGATTTCCATCGACCCAGGGTCAACATATAGATTTAAGTATCATCAGCTCAAGGTTAGCTGGAGGCCTCCCAAGATATGCTGAAAAGTATGATCTTGTAAGAACTTCTTCCACAGGCCAAGGTCTCGCCTTTACTGGCGAGTCCGTTAACTCATTTAGAAATGCTTTATTCGCTAATCCTGCTGACCAGACAGCAGCCTTAAACTTGTTAGTTCCGTATACTGACTTCAATGAAGTGAAACCAGAACGTGTAAAAAATATTGAAATTGGGTACAAGAGCTTAATCAATAACAATCTCTTGTTTGACTTTTCTTACTACTATAACATTTACAACGATTTCATTACACAAATACGAGTAGTTACAGCTCAAGAGTATACTAATAATCCCGCACTGGAAGATGTTGATGATGATCAGTTTGCCTACACCACTGATGGAGCATTAGTAGGAACGCCCTCCTATTTATCTATGCTTAGTGGGTCAGCCCACGAAATATCTCAAAATGGTATTGCTGGCAATACAACACAAATTTACTCTAATTACGATGGCGAAATTACATCCCAAGGTGCTGTTGCAGGTGTTACCTATAGCGTTTTCAAAAGTTATTCAATCGGTGTTAATTATAACTGGAACATAATCAACGATACCCCCAGTGAGTTCTTTACAGAATTCAATACTCCAGAGCATAAGGTAAATGTGCTGTTTGGAAACCCAAAGGTAACAGACAAGTTCGGCTTTAATGTAGCCTGGCGCTGGCAGCAAGAGTTCCTGTGGCAATCTTCCTTTACGCTCCCAGCCAATGGAAATGTACCTACCTATAACACGGTTGATGCCCAGTTAAGCTATCGCATTCCTACTATGAAATCCGTTATCAAACTTGGCGGATCAAATATTTTAAATCAAAAATATATTCAAAGCTTAGGAGGTGTAAATATTGGAGCTCTTTACTATCTCTCCATTACCTTCGATGAACTTATGCGATAGTAGTTCATAACAAAAATTATTATAAGGCCGGAAAAATTCCGGCCTTACTTATTACTATTCAATCTTTATGAAACATATCATTCAAACTACGTTCCTATTACTATTTCTAATCGGCATCGGATGTTCTGATTCTGATCAAACTTCAGAGCCCCTTGTACTCATTGAAGCCGAAAGCCTTTTAACCCGCTCCTCCAGTGAGTTGCAAGGTTTTATGGAGGCATCTGGGCTTGATTTACCTTTTGAAGAGATCATATACGATGTTGAGGTTTTCAGAGTGACTTATACAACACGTTATAAAGGAGAAGAAATAGTGGCTTCGGGTCTTGTGATATTACCAGAGACCAATGAGCCGGTTGGGATGCTCAGTTTTCATCACGGTACCATTGCCGCCCACGATCAGGCACCATCTGCTCTGCCCCTCAATAGTGAAGAATTGATCTTTTATAGTGCGCTCGCTGCCCCTGGCTTCATTGCTGTTATTCCGGATTTTATTGGTTTTGGAAGTTCCTCCGATTTAATGCATCCATACTATGTGGAAGAACTGACAGCGTCTGCCATCATTGACAACTTAAAAGCGGCTAAAAATATTTCAAGTCAGAAGGGAATTAGCTTTAACGGCAAACTTTTCCTGGCAGGATATTCCCAAGGCGGATATGCAACCATGGCTACGCATAAAGCCATTGAGCAAGATGGACTTACTGGATTTAACCTGGTGGCTTCCTTTCCTGCCTCTGGCGGGTATGATGTAAAGGGTATGCAGGAGACATTCTTTTCTCTTGAAACGTATGACGAACCCTTTTTTCTTGCGTATGTAGCCCGGGCCTATCAAACAGCTTATGACTGGACTCAACCTTTATCAGACTTTTTTCAAGAGCCTTATGCTACTTCAATTCCGAATTTATTTGACGGTAGTAAATCTGGAACGCAAATTAATGCAGAACTTACGACCATCATTGAAGACTTCGTGCAACCTGATCTTTTGGCGAACATTGAAACGGACCCAAACTTTGATTTTATTGTAAGTGCATTTGAAGAGAACTCGCTGCTAGACTGGGTACCCACCAAGCCAATGTATATGTATCACGGTACCGCAGACGTTACTGTTTTTTATCAGAATTCAGTTGATACCTATAATCAACTGATTAGCAATGGAGCATTGGAGACTGTAGTAACTTTCACCCCACTACCGGGTGCTAACCACGGTACGGGAGTCGGACCTTATATTGAAGATTTTATACCTAAACTGCTGACTCTACAATAAAAAAAACGGCCGCACATTTGTGCAGCCGTTTTTATTCATTAGAAAATTATCTGTCTATAATCCTAAGATACCACCAATTGCGTGCGCAATTCCGTTATCACGATCATCTGCATCCGGTCCAACGATAGCCTTACCACCAATAAGCGTAAATCCACCTCCAGTGGTTATATCATATTCCGCTGTACTAGCCATGATCAAACTATTACCTTCTTCAGCAGTAACATCAGCGGCATCAAGTGCACCACCTGTGTATACGTGATTTAAAATTAACACTCTTATTTCCTCAGCAGTATTAATTGAAGTATTGGTCGCTAAAAAGGTAATAACCTCTAATACATCATCATCGCCATCGCCATCTGTCATACCACCTCCAACAAAAACAGCATCAGGAGGGAAGAACGCTGTCATATTTGCATCTGGGTTTGCCAGAATATTCACTAACGGAGGGGTTGCGATCGGATCGGTAATAGCACAATCAGCATATGTAATTAAGCCTGCCAGAATTTCGAAGTCTGAGCTTAATAAAGCAGTTGCAGCAAGGGTTGTTAAAATTGGGGTTAATACCTCACCTACTGATGGAGGAATAAGTACGGATGCTGTTATATGAACCACACCATTTTCGGTAGTTTCATTATCTGCAGAAGTCACTTCGATTTCTTCATTTGTAGAACCTGTCAACAACGTACCATCAGCATTCACTGTGATGATTTGAACTACATCGGGATCAACACCACAATTATCAGGTTGCGCAAATAACGTATTAAACTCCGCACCAGAAACAAGCTGATCGCTTAATACAGAACCAGCTGTTACATGGTACGCTAAAACACCCGCAATAATGTCTGGTGAAATAGTTGTAATGTCTTCAGGGAATCCCGGTGTTGTTGTCAACAAACTAACAAAAGCCGCGTTGCTCGGTGCAAACAAAGTATACTCCGTAGCTCCCTGAAACAATCCATCGAGGTTATACAACTCAAGGTACTTTACCAAAGAATCTAATGCATCCGCAGCAGGCGCACCTTCTGACTGCTTAAACTCGTCTGAAGTGATTAACTCCCAGACCGTACCTTCAAACGGAGGATCAGGTTTTTTTTCATCGTCATCGCTACATCCGGCAATAACAAAAAGCGAGAACACCGCACTCGCAATAAGTGCATGTTTCATAAAACTTACATACTTCTTCATGTTCATAAATTCATAATTAGGTTTAAAACATTTTCAATAATAACAAAATTACAGGGTAATGTTAACTAAAAACTGCCAAAAAACACCAATTCAATCGATAGAATTGGAGCAATTGAAGGTAAATGCCTGACCCCGCCATCATGTAACCGTTTAGAATTTAAATATACCCTGCCATTTTATACGCCACCATACCTGTCCACTCTTTAAAAAGTTTTTGCCAGATCACGATAGATTCGGCTTTGGGGATGAACAGTACGTCAGGTGTAAAATACCGCGGATGTGTGTAGAAATCGGTACTGAAGGTATCAACCTTAAATCCTGCTTTCCTAAAACATGCTTCCGATCTCCGCACATGAAATGCAGAAGTGATCAGCAGATACTCTCGTGTCGTCTCATACTTTAACAACTCCTTCACATTGACGGCTGATTCATGCGTGTTGCGTGATTCATTTTCAATAGTCATATCCTTTTCCGGTACGCCCATCATTACCATGGCTTTGTATATTTCATTCGCTTCCTTTCGTTCTGTGGTTACGAGCCTTCCGCTACCGCCACTGATCATGATTCTCCTTATGATTCCTATTTTATAAAGTTCCACCGTATGCACTACTCTATCTGCTCCATGATGGAAATAAACCCGATCCGCGGGCTGCTTATCATTTTGAGTTACTCCGGTAAGTACAATACCCCAGTCATATTGCTTTTTCATTTCTTTGTAGGGCACTGGAGCAATTTCCCATGTGTACATGACTTCGTTTGCAATAAAATCATTCGAGAAAAACAAGAGAAAAGAAATGGCAAGCCACAAAAATCGCTTTCTCCATTTGGGCTTTTTGTATAAACTAGCTGAAAGAAAGAGCCAAAACGATTACTAACGGATTGGTGAGGAAGTTGAGTATCTTAGATAGAACGAAGAACATAAATCAATTTGAAAATTTGAAAATGTAGCAATTTGAAAATTTGAAGATGAGTCGATTTGAAAATGCCAGTCTTCAAATTGACTCATCTCCACATTGATTACTATCTTCTCTTGAGTGCAGCGGGTGTGGATAAATTACTAATGCCATCAATAATCCTTCGTAATACATCGAAGTATAACAGGATTGCCAACACAAACGACATCGACCAGATGACACCCGTGTTAAAATAAAACGTATCAATATTTCGATTTAAAAAGTGTTTAGCAGGCATGTAAAACTGCGCATCAAAATCAATCACATGATCCGGATCGGGATCTTTGTAAATCGGGTAAATTTTCTGAATGAGTTTTCCGTCCTTCTCAATAATACGGTGAGTCTCCGATAAATTTTTGACAAAATCAGTAATTGTCTCGTTTCGATAGCTTTGTCGGAAATGCTCAAAGTCAATTTCTTTTTGCGGAGTGTTGGTCATGCTTGCAATCTTCTCCTCTTTTTGCCGATCGGCATTGTTATACCGATTAATGTACACACGCTTCAGGTTATCCAGAAAGACAAACGCTTGTCGAAAAGTGGAGGAGTCAAATCGTGATATGGACAATGAACTAAGCCAGGGCAGAGATCCGCTTTTAACTTCCTCACCCTCCTTCTCGATTTCCCTATAAATAAGCGCCAGGTCTTTTACTACTTTATGCCTCGCCTCCTGATCGTTCGACTTATAGTTATTTAGACAATACTGAAGTTTGGTTTCAAGCTCCGGAATAAAGTATACCTTCTGATAATCTGAGTTTGCCATAACCTTGTCGTACACGTAAAACTCCTGTTCGAACTTATTATCCTTAAACTGCGTAACCATGCCGGCTTCAAATGCCCAGCGCGAAGCCATTAAGTCGCCTACAAACGGCACCGTAGCCGTATTGCCAATCGCAGGATTCAGTTTATCGAACCGCACCACTACTCCGCTCAGAATTAATTGAGGTATGAGCAAAATAGGAATCAGGATATATATCGTCACTGCCGAGTTGAAAGCTGACGAAATATTTAAACCCAATACATTGGCAAAGCATGAAACGGTAAACAGGATAGCCCAATGTTCGAAAACCATGCCCTTTATCTCCAGTATGTAGTTGCCAAGTAACACAAACATGAGCGATTGTATAGCTGACAGGATAAACAGAATGGAAAACTTTGATAGTAAGTAACTGCTACGACTGAGGTGCAGGAAAGCTTCGCGTTTTAAAATTTTACGATCCCGAATAATTTCCTCGGCACTTACTGTTAGTCCCATAAATAATGACACAATCACACTCATAAAAAGATATGCCGGCAGGTTTAAATTATAACTGTACACATAGCCCTCTAAAAGCTTATCATCTACATTATAGTAACGCACAATAAACGCCAGGATAAAAGCAAGTAAAGGAGCCTCCAACAGGTTAATGATCATGTACTGGCGGTTATGAATTTTCGCCTTTACATCGCGCATCATAAACAATTGCGTTTGTTTCAGACGGGTAGGTATTCGCAACGTTGACTTCAACGCTTCATGGGCCGTTTTCAGAATTGGTATTTTTGCCTGTTTCTTATACTCATTATTCCACTGCATGGCAGTAATCTTGCGCTCGGGTGTAAAGTGGCCATATTCGTTAATTACTTTGGTCTCAATAATGTTGAATATTTGCTCGGGGTTCACATTACCACATTCGTGGCATTCACCTTCTTCACTGTTGATCAGATTAATGCTGCGTTTAAAATAAACGATTGCATCAACGGGGTTTCCATAATAAATCTGATGTCCGCCAAAATCAAGTATTACCAGCTTGTCAAACTTCTTAAAAATATCGGACGAGGGTTGGTGTATTACGGCAAATACTAATTTGCCTTTCAGTGATAATTCTTTTAGTAAATCAATAATATTTTCAGAATCGCGTGAGGAGAGTCCGCTGGTAGGTTCATCACAAAAAAGCACAGAAGGTTCGCGCAATAATTCCAGACCGATATTCAACCGTTTGCGTTGTCCACCACTGATTGTTTTGCGTAAGGGAGAGCCAACTTTTAAATCCTTAGTTTCAGAAAGTCCGAGATCTTCAAGTACCCGAAGCACAAGTTTATCAATTTCCTGTTCGGTTTTATCACTGAAACAAAGTTTGGCTGCATAATACAGGTTTTGATATACGGTCAGGTCTTCAATCAGCAGGTCGTCCTGCGGAACAAATCCAATCACGCCCTCAATTTTCTCAGGCTCTTTGTGAATGTCTATTCCATTAATTAACACTTGCCCTTTTGAAGGTTTTTCCGAGCCATTCAATACATGCAACAAGGTTGATTTACCCGCCCCGCTTGCGCCCATCAACGCAATCAGGTTGCCAGATTCCTCTGCGATGCTTACATTCTGTAATCCAATTTTGCCGCTTTTAAATTTAAAGTCGATAGCGTTTGCTTCCAGTGTAATGCGTGCTCCGTCTCCTAATTTTTTAAAGCGACTGAGAATATCGCCATAATATACGGGTTCATCTTTTTCCCATCGAAGGGCACTGCCTACTGGCAGCACGCGAATGGTTCCCGATTTCAACGGTACACCGTTTAAGTACACATCGGACTGACCAATGTACTTGATAAAGTAAAGTTCAGCTTGCTGAATGTACAACACTTCAATAAATCCCTTGAGGTGAGCTTTTCGGATATGCCTCGCCTGAAGAAAGTCTTTATCTTCATTGGCATCAACGATCAATAATGCGGGATGATCTAATTCTGACGCTTGCTGACCCACTACAAATTTTCGAATTGAGGACAGGTCTTCCAGCTTTACTTTAAATGATTCGCAGATAATCTTCATTAACTCCTCTTCCCGTGCCGAAACTTCAGCATCCGCCAGAACGATCCGCACCAACTCCAACACAATTATAACTTTCTGTTTCTGAGTAAGTGCCGCGTTAATTTCAGTGCAAACCTGTTCCAGTGTGTGTGCATCGGTTTGTGCCGCCTGGCTTTTGGATTTCGTGAACTCATCAAACAAGTTGATGTATGGTTCAATCTTGCTTTCAGCCAGGTGATCCTTCAAGAAAGTTCTGATCTGGTCGCGCTCTTGCCGTGTAACATCATCTTGCTTTGCGACTACTGCAAACAAGCGTAGAATTGCTTTGAGTATCAGTTCACTCATACGAAAGGGTGTTATTTTAAATTTAACGTCTCTAAATATACTCCTAATCCATAAAAAAACAGGGGCTCCGATACATCGAAGCCCCTGTTTCATATGACACGTAAACTTTATTCAACTATTGTTTTTCTCATTTTTGCAACCACTATTGAAATCTGCTCCAGATTTTTATCGGTCAACACCAAATCAGCACGGTTATTATGAATTTGTTCTTCGATGTTAAGAGAAGCATAAGCCTTTTCCAATTCCTGCAAATCAGTAACCATACCCGCTACCGGGTCTGTCTGTTCAACGGCTGTTAACATCTTCAACAGATCGGTAACCGATTTTTTTTGATTGAGCACAACCTGCATGATAGGAGTAAGAATTTGATTGCGGGCATCATCGGGAAGTATATTTTTAGGATATGAATTGATTAATCCAGTAGAAATATGAAGGCCTTCTACAAAACTACCTGCCACCACCAGTGCTGCCAGCTTGTTTCGGCTGTCATCCTTCAGGAATTTTTCAGTCTGTTTCACCGTTTCATTCAACAATTTTGCAAGAGAATCTTTTTGTGAAATATTGGCTTCGAAGCGTTTTAAAATTTCAATGTCAAAGGTTCCAATCACGCCCAAGTTATCGGCCAGTGTTTTGCAGGCGTTCAGGTAATCAATTGCTTCCTGGGTTTTTTCATACGAGGTTAAGTATCCTATGTCTGCAGCGTACACTCCTAAATTCATGGCAGCCTTATCAGTACGGCTGGCATACTGATCGACCTTCGAACGCGGATTTACGAGGCTTTCATTATACTCAGCTCCCGTAGCCTGAAGGACATATGGTATTTCGGTTGGAGAAGGGATATTATAAATAACCTCTTCTATTTGCTTTTGAAGGCTTCCTTCAGCTTCCTTGAATTCGTCTGAATTCTTGTCTTTATCGCTGCTGGATGAGCCACAAGAGCCCAACCCCATCGCCAAAAAAGCACTCAGTATAAGATAAAACGATTGTTTGAAGTTCATAATAGAATCAGGTTTAGTCTCTCAATTTTAACATTTTTTTTGCTGCTTTGGAACGAACCAAAAACAATTTTAAGTGATTTTTTCGGCTTTCCCCGACTTTTTATTAAGTTTATAAAGATGGCTTTAACGCCCTGATAATACGTGCGGCATGGTTGACACCACAGTGCTTATTGACGATAGTGATATAGACCTTTTCATTCAGCGAAGGTTTCTGGAAGTTTATCAATTTTCCAAAAAGTTAATTAGCTATAAATCTGCTGAAGAAGCTCTTACCTGGTTGCAAGCCATAAATGGGGAAGTGCCTCCAGATGTTATTTTTCTTGACCTAAATATGCCCAACGTGGATGGGTTCGGATTTTTGGAAAGCTTCAAGAATTTACCGCAGAAAACCCGGGACAAATCGAGGATTGTCGTGCTCACTAGTTCTAACAGTCAAAAAGATCGTGATCTTGCCTTCAGCTATAAAAATGTAATTCAGTTTGTGACCAAACCCTTGAAGCAATCGGATATCGAAGAACTTAAAAAGATAGTTGTATAACTACCTGTCGAGCCATTGCTTAAATTCCTGCACACGTTCTCGTGCCACAATCACATCGCTATCGTTTGAATTTTTCAGTATCAGTTTCAATCTGCTGTTGGTGTAAGAAATAATATCTTGAATGGCTTCAGCCCTCACAAAGTATTTACGATTGACCCTGTAGTAAACTAATGGATCGAGCATGTCCTCGATCTGTTCCAGCGTAAAATCTAAAACATGATTTCGATTCTCACCTGTATGACAAAATGTGGCTTTATCCTGACTATAAAAAAACAGAATGTCTTTTACTTCAATCGTTCGTAAGTGCTCGCCTACTTTATTGACAAAGCGCTCCTTATGCTTCTTCGAAAGCTTTTGAACC
>JANNQJ010000192.1:0-16631 GCA_031400675.1 Cyclobacteriaceae bacterium | reverse complement strand
CGTGCAAGTGCAAATATTGCAGTCAAAAACCTGACCGATGCGCGATACATTTCTACCAGAAGACCAGAGGGCGTTCGCGTTGGCATTCCACGATTTATTACTGCTGGAATAGAAATAAAGTTTTAACCCGTGTTCCTCTTTTTGACTCCAACCAATATATGGAAACAACTGAAAAATCATTAGACCTGCGTATTTCCTGGAAGGGATTACAACACGCTAAACCTACTTTACGCATTCGTGAATGCGCGGAAGAGCTTGGTGTAAGCGAAGCAACTTTATTAGCGACCACAGTTGGGGAATATTCCGTTCGTCTGGAAGGAGACTGGACCGAGTTGTTAAAAAGATTACCTGAACTTGGAAGAGTTATGTCTCTTACCAGAAATGACAGTTGTGTTCTTGAGCACAAAGGATCTTTCCAGAAAATTGACATTATGGGCGCAGGGACCAGGGCAATGGCAACTGTAATTGGTCCAATCGAGTCGCGCGTATTTTTTGCTGTATGGAAATTTGGTTTTGCAGTGCGTCAGGAAACGCCACGTGGATTACAGCAGAGCATACAAATATTTGATGAAGCAGGTACGGCCATAACAAAAATATTTTTACAAGCTGCCGTTGGTAACAAGCAGGGGAGCAATCAGGAAGCGTACGATAAACTTGTATCTGACTTTAAGTCGGCTGATCAAAGCCAACAAGTAGCAGTAACTTTTGTAAATGAATCTCCTACAAAATCTAAAAGCGAAGTGGATGTAAGTGCACTTGTTCAGGATTGGTCAAGCATGAAAGACACACATGATTTTTACGGGATCCTGCGCAAGCATAGTGTGAATCGCTTGGATGCCTTATATTTGGCAGGTGAGCAATTTGCATATCAACTTGATAAAAGTGCGATCACAAAAATTTTAGAATCGGCTGCTATCGATAAACTTCCGATCATGGTGTTTGCAGGCAATCGTGGCAATCTTCAAATACATCAGGGAAAAGTACAAACCATTCGTATTATGGAAGAGTGGATCAATGTACTGGATCCTGATTTCAACATGCATTTGCGCGGAGATCATATCGATACCGTGTGGGTTGTAAAGAAGCCAACAACTGACGGAATTGTAACCGGCATTGAAGTATTCGACAGCAAGAAAAATATGATTGTGCAGTTCTTCGGATTGCGCAAGCCGGGTATACCCGAATTAAATGGATGGAGAGAATTAGTTGGTACCTTACCGAAAGGGCAGGCGTGATAATTACTTAGCCTGTTGCATCAGATACTTCTTCGGTGTAATACCAAACTTTTTCCTAAAAGCAGCTATATAATGACTGGGGTTTGTATACCCGACTTGTGTAGCTACTTCATTCACTTTAAATTTCCCAGTGTCCAACTGTACGAGCGAGTAATCAAGTTTGTGGTCAAGCAGATAACCGTACACTGTGTTTCCATATATTTCTTTAAACCCAACTTTTAATTGGAACTCATTTAACCCTGCAATTTTGGCTAATGCTTTTAAGCCAGGAGGGTTGTCAACGTGCTTCAGGATATATTCTTTCGCATGTTTAATTTTTCTAACAGTCTCTTCATTGTTCAGAAAAGGGCAGCTTTCTGTATTGGCTTTCTTTTCTGAAAAGTACAGACTCAGCAATTCAAAGATTTTTCCGTGCAGGTAGAGCTGCTTTGCATTTTCGCTCAGTTGGATGTTGAATAACTGGTTAAGCGTGATCACCAGCATCGAGGGTATTTCACGCTCATCGTAAAATTTATAGTTTATATTCTCGGCTTTTAGAAAGGGGAGAGGTTCATGTGTAAAAAGTTTATGAAGGTTTTCTAGGGATATAAACAGAAAAACCATTCTCGATTTCGGTGACAGTTTCAATAAAAATGGTAAATCACTTTCCGGGTTGTACATGAAATAGTTTCGCTGTTTTTGAATTTCCCGACTGTAGTGGGGGCTAAATTCGAAGCGGGCGCTTCCTTCAAGGCAGAAATAAAAATGAACATGCTTTTTGTTCAATTCGCTTTTCAAGGTCGATTCTTCAGGTGAAGAATTCTCCACGGTAATCAGGCGAATTTCACCCTGATCAAATAATACTTGCTCCAGACTTTTCTGGGTATTTTTAGTTGCCTGTTCCACTTTATTTAACATGTAATTCTACCTTAAAAGTGATAAAAATTACTCACAAAATAACCATTTTAGTATATTTTAGAGCCAAAAATACCCCGATCGGTATTATCTTGTTTACCTGTTATTTATCTTACTTTTACAGGCATTTTATTGAATTTAAGTTGGATATTCTTGTATTTATTCTTTGCAATCTTTTCTGGAGAATAGTTGAATGCATAGGCTCGTTACTTTTATTGTTGTATACATTATCTCTTGGTCGGCAGTAGCACAGGTTCGCATCATCCTGTTGGATAAATCATCCGGTAAGGGTCTTGAAGGAGTGGGGCTATACATAAAAGGTCCAGCGAAAACAAACCAGGCGCTTGGCAGTTCGAATGCAGACGGAGTAGCTGATATTGCCCTTGATGAATTTCCGACAATACTTGTCACTTCTCATGTTGGTTATGCAGAACACGAGTTTGAAATCACTTCACCCGGAGAACTTGTTGTTGCGCTTGAACCAAGTGTTACACAACTTGACGGAATCGTAGTTACGGGTCAGTATGAGCCAACCTCGGTTAGACAGTCTGTCTATAAAATTCGAGTATTGAATGAAGAAAGAATAAAAGCCCAAGGATCCACCAAGTTGCAGGATGTTTTAAGTTCCGAGTTAAACATTCGCTTCGCTTTCGATCCGGCCCTGGGCGTTTCCACTATTTCCATGCAAGGCTTATCAGGACAAAATGTAAAAGTGTTAATGGATGGAGTACCTGTTGTTGGAAGGCAAGGAGTATCGAATGCGGTTGATCTGAATCAAATTAACGTTAGCGCAATTGAGCGAATTGAAATTGTGGAGGGGCCTATGTCTACCATTTACGGGGCAGATGCATTAGCCGGTGTGATCAATATTATTACCAAAAAACCGGATGATTACAAGTTCTCCGGGTCTGTTAAAATACATGAAGAGACTATCGGGGATGCGTACAGTTTATTTAAGGAAGGGATTCATCAGGAGAATGTAAACCTAGGGTATAAGTGGAAATCTTGGTACACATCAGGCGATGCGGGTCATACCTATTCCGGTGGCTGGCAAGGGAATGCAGAGGGACGTGACAAACAATGGAATCCGAAAAAGCAATGGCTGGCGAATTCATTGGTAGGAATAAAAAAAGAAAAATGGGACACTTTTTATCGTCTCGACTACCTGAACGAGAATATTTATAACCCGGCCGTATTTAGCGGGAACGAAGCACTTGATCAAAATTACATTACGAATCGGTTCATGCACCAAATGCAGGCAACTGCCGAGCTATCGGATAAAGTGACGTTTAATGGCGCGGTATCCTACACCGATTACCAACGTAAAACACAAACTGTTGCGGTTGATAAGGCAACCGGAGAAGAAACACTTGCGCTGGGTGCCGGCCAACAGGATATTACCCGATACGATGGCATCACCATTCGCGGAACACTTCAATATAAAATCTCAGATAAGCTTTCTTTTCAGCCGGGCTATGACATCAATCTTGAATCGGGTTCAGGGGGAAGACTTCAAGAAGGAAAGAACGGTATTGAGGACTATGCTTTATTTCTCTCGGCCGAGATAAAGCCGCTTCCATTTTTGAGTATTCGCCCCGGTGTTCGGATGATTAAAAATTCTGTTTATCAGGCTCCACCATTTGTTCCCTCTATTAATACCAAGTTTGAGTTATCACCTAAACATGATTTGCGCCTGGCATATGGCCGGGGTTTTCGCTCACCCTCTTTACGCGAGTTGTATTTTGATTTCTTTGATGCAAGTCACTCCATTGAAGGTAATCCCAAGCTAAAGGCAGAGTTGTCGCACAGTTTTAATGCTTCCTGGAATTGGTATGTCGTAAAAAAATCTACGCTATCTTATACCTCAAGTGTTGGTGGGTTCTATAATTCAGTGGACAATATGATTGGCTTTGGACAAAAACCGAGCGACAATACCATCACCACGTACCTTAATATTGATAAATATAAAACCCAAGGCATTACATGGAATAATATAATACAAGCAAACAAGTTGAATTTGTCCGCTGGAGTTGCTTATACAGGTCGTTACAATCAGCTGGTATCAACCGATGAGGACTTGCCACACTTTACATGGTCTCCCGAAGTAAACGCCTCTGTTGGTTATACTTTCGACCGCGTTGGGGTAACTACATCGCTGTATTATAAATACACTGGACGCACACCATTTTATGAAGTCGATAATACAAATGATCCGCCTGTCAATTTAGCGGAGACGGATTCCTTTCACTGGGCAGATGTAACCGTACAAAAGACCTTCCTCAAAAATTTTAATGTGGTTGTTGGCGTACGAAATCTTTTTGATGTCACACAGGTGAATTCCACTTCGCTTGCGAGCGGTACACATACTGTAAATGGCGCTAACTCTATAGGTAGTGGCACATCATTCTTTACAACACTTTTAATAAACTTTTGATTTACAATTACTAACCATACTAACCATGAACAATAAGCTAACACACGCACTGATCACATGTTGTTTACTATTCAGCTTGTCCAGTTGCGAAGACGATCCAAAACTTCCCGATAACCTTGTGGAGTTTGAAGCTGAGGTAGCAGGTATTTCAGAAGACGAAGAATCACTTCCTATTAATATAAACCTGTCGCGTGAAACATCGTCTCCGGTTGCAGTTACCGTTTCGGTAACCTCTTCAACTTTGCAATATGGAACAGATTTCACAACTGCACCGGAAGCTGTAAGCAACGTGATCTCTGTTGTAATCCCTGAAAATGAGAGTCAGGCTACTATTGTCCTTACTAAAGTGGCGGGCGTTGGCTTTGTGGGTGATGAACAGGTTGTGTTTTCGATTACTTCAGTTGACGGCCCATCCGTTATCGGTATGGTGTCACAAATCACCGTTACATTCTCTGAGATTACAGTAACAAATGGTGAAATGAACATTCAAGGTGGCGGGCCAACGTATCCGAACAAAGTATTTATTGACCTCAGTGCGAATCGTCAGACAGCCATTGATCGTACAACCTGGGATTTTGGTTTTAGCTCAGGTACTGATTTTCGTGTTATCCTGAATTCATCAAACGGAATGATGGCACGCGGCCTTGATGAAACAGATTTGAATGCGGTTACCGCAGCTGATACGGTAGGTTTTGGCGAGCAACTTTCGGTGAGTGCAGTTTTTGCCGCGATTAATATGGACCCAACCCCAGACTGGGTTCCTACCGCCATCACCTGGATTGACGATCCAACAGGCAATCTGGCCAACACCGCTATTGCTTCAGTTTCTGCAACGGAAAGTGAGAATAAAGTATACATTGTGAACAAGGGCGATGGACCGGGTACACCGGCAACCGAACTCGGTTGGAAGAAAATCCGCATACTCCGCAATGGAACGGGATATACGCTTCAGCATGCTGATATTGCTGCGACTACGTTTTCGGAAATTCAAATTACGAAGGATACCGAGTTTGCATTTCAATATGTAAGCATGGCCACGGGTGCGGTTGACGTGGAGCCCGCCACCGACCGATGGGATCTAGCCTGGACCGGTTTCACGAACGCATTTAATTTTGTTACAGGTCCGGTACCCTATTATTTTCAGGATATCATCTTACAAAATACTGCGGGTGTGCAAACGGTACAGATATTAAACACCGTAAAAGAGTATGAGGAGTTTACGGAAGCGGATGTTGCTACGTTGGATTTTGGTGTTCAAAGCCAGGTAAAAATCGGGTCAAGCTGGCGAAACGGTGGTGGCCCGGGCGGTCCCCCTTCATTAAAAACCGATCGCTTCTATGTGATCAAGGATGCGGATGAAAATGTATACAAATTAAAGTTCACTGCCCTTACACAAGAGGGTGAGCGTGGAAGGCCGGCTATTGAATTTGCTTTACTGCAAGCAGGAGAATAGTTTTGCACGGTTAATAAAGATTAATAAACGTCATTTCGAGCGTAAGCGAGAAATCCCCGTTTCGAATGGGGGATTTCTCGGTCTTACCTCCCTCGAAATGACGTTACTATTTAAATTAGGTTGAACAGATGATAAATAGAATCAGGAGTCTACGAATTATCGGAATATTGGAAGGTATCTCTTTCCTTGTATTGTTGAGTATTGCCATGCCGCTAAAATATTTCTATGGTATTCCGGAAGTAGTTAAGTATGTTGGATGGGGTCACGGAGTACTATTCATGCTGTACATCCCCGCTGTTTTTGTTGCCAGGCGGACTATGAATTGGAATATTTTATGGGTATTGATTGCGCTGGGCGCGTCACTGATTCCCTTCGGTACTTTTATGCTTGACCGATTTCTCGTCCGGAGAGAAAGAGAATTGTTGAGCAACGTAACAGTTTAAAGATTCATTAAAACAGATCACCACACGAATCAAATAATTCGCAGATCATTTCCTCGATCTCCAGTAGTGTCCTCCGAATAATGGATGCCGGAACTTGTCAGGTAATCTGAAATTTGAGCCCGTTAACGTGGGTGCAAATTGCGTTTGGCTGGCTTTAAATCTTTGTCCCCAGCTCCGTCTGGCAGTTAGCTACTCATTTGGTTCCATTGCATTCTGAACTTCGTGAATTATTAGGTCAAGTTCATTTGCAGACTTATTCAAATACACTAATATTTCATCATTGCTATCATACTTAACATTGAGAATACGCACCAAGCCGAGTATGCGTGCCAAAGGAGCTCTCATTCTATGGGAGTTAATATGAAGGCTTCGATCGATCGCATTTTTTAATCGTTCTATTTGTATGCTTTGCTGTGATATAAGTGTCGCTACGTCACCATCAGCATTCACCCCACCCTTTACAGAAATTTTTAGATTATCCAAACCCTTTGACAAAGCTGTATTTAATTGTGTTGCTAGTTCATTTGTATTATTCAGGTCTGCGTAGTAATGAAACAGGTCAATTAAATGACGTATATCATCCTCTATAATTTGTTTAAATTCGAACAAAACATCATTCTCACGGCTTCCATACTCTTCAGATCCATCTTCCACACATATTGTTCCGAAAATGCCCCCATCAGGCAACTGTATTGGGTAACCCAAATACGACTTTACTCCATGTTGTTCAGCATCAAGAGAGGAAAAGCCAAATTCCTTGACATCATTCGATGAATCGTTTACGCACAAAGGCTTTCGACTATCATAAACCATTTTACAATACCAATTTAGCCTACCATCGGTTAGCAGGTATCGAGCTCCATGTTTATCGCCATTGGCTTCATTGGAACTTGTGACTACTGTTTCAAAATATTCCGGAAGGGCTCTACTAATTCGCGCAGTGTTTGACCTCAGTATTTTAGCTAGTAAATCTACAGTTCGCTGCCACTTTTCAATAACCAAGTCTGATATTATAAAATCCATATCATCGACTAGAATAGCTCTGGGATTACGATTTGTATTGTCCATAGATCGGCATTCTAAAAAGTGAAGCAAGCAAATATACTACTCTTTGAAATAAATTGAGTAAGAAACGAAAAGTCTAGTTTCATTCTAAATATTGAACTTGGTTAATCTTCACAAATGTTTATGCACGTGAATGGATTCAATTCCCATTAAATATCTTTTGAAGCATATACTTCGTAGTCACTTTTGATGGAATTTCCAATATCTTCGTATAATTTCATTTTAGTAAATCAGCTACTATGAGCTTTAAATTGATAAGCGATTATTACCATCTTAATGACAATAGTTTAGAGCTAAGCCTCAGACCTTATTTAGAGATAGCAACATTGATTACCGATTGCTCGGTATCATTTATAAGCATCATAGATGATGAGATGCAATATTTTATCACGACAAAGGGATTTGAATCACGACCCATTCGGAGGGAAGAATCACTTTGTCACTACACTATGCAGGGCAAAGAACCATTTGTCATAGAGGATTTAGCGAATGATCCAAGAGTACCAAAAAGCGGTACATATGAAGGCTTTGGTTATTACATTGGAGTACCAATTCTAGACGGTTTTCAAGAAACAATTGGTACTTACTGTGTATTAGGTACTGAACCTCGAGAAGTAAATGATAAAATAAGGCTCTCGCTAAATAAATTAGGATTGCAAGTTGCAGCTTTCCTGCAACGTAGAAAGGACTTGATCTCCTTTCACCAAATGTGGAAAAATTCAAATGAAGAGTTAGAGACTTCCAAAGAGAAGTTGAACGCCTATCAAAGCCGCATAACCCATGACCTGAAAGGGCCTGTCAACGTGCTAAAAGGTGTAATGGACTTAGTTCAGAGCGATCGTTTGGAGGGCATTGAAGACTATAAATTATTTTTTGAGGCATCGAAGGAGAAGATAGATCACTTGCAGAAAATGATGCATCAACTGTCTGATGACCTGTTTAGAAAAGAGAAGGCAAGAAATAAGATATTAGAGAATATCTCAATTGAAAAAATGGTTGGCATCATTGTTCAAGTCAACGATTTTAAAACTAAGTATGGAGAGTTTAAAATAGAGGTGGATGACTTAATTATGAAAGGCGAATACAGTGATGTATATATCGTATTTCAAAATTTGATTGAAAATGCGATAAAGTATAATATTCAAGATATCAAGCATATCAAAATAACAAGCAGGGACGAGGGAGAAAAAATTTTCATAGCATTTGAAGATAATGGCCTAGGGATACCTAAAAATAGAGTTAATTCAATTTTTACGAGAGGAGAAAGGGTTCATACTGATTTGAATATTGAAGGGACAGGCTTAGGTTTACACAATGTGGCTCAGATTGTGAATGATTATGGTGGAGAAATTCTTGTAGAATCGATCGAAGGGAAAGGGAGTATCTTTAAAGTTCATTGGCCAGTTCTATAGAATTTGCGATGCAAACTTCTATAAAATTTGGATATATTCACTTGCCCTTTAGTGTTGTAGAGTGAAGTAAGGATGCTTAGATTCAGAGTGGTGCGTGGTGTTTTTTCCTTAAGCCAATCTGGCCTAGTTGACTAAACATTCCGACTATTTGTGCAAATTCATGACTAATGGTTATAGAAACCCATAATTAGTTCGTTAGTAACATCAATGGCTGGCACCACCTTTGGTTTTTTGTTACTGCTAAAAAAAATTAAGTTCCACCCAGGCGCCCCATTTTGTCTAATGTCCAATATCCACTCTTTTTTATTCTCGTCAATTAGTTTTAAGTATCTTTTGCTACCCACGATTATTGTATGGATGTTCAATGAGTCCAAAAAGGTAATAGCTTGCGATTGATAGAAGCTATTATCATCGGCAATCGTATAAAAGTCTTCACCGTGTTCCTCTTGCATTAGTTCAATTTGTTTCTCTGTTGGGAAGATAAGAATTGCACACGTTGTATCAATTGTTTGAAAGTTGGCTGTGTCCTGGTTTGTATTTACTAAATAAGAGTCGAGCTGGTAGTAGCTTTCATAGTCAGTGAATCTCGACACTCCCTTTTTTAATTCGTCTGTTTTAATGTCGCTACTATCAGTCTGAAATGTTTTTGGAGCTTCAATCGAAACAGTATCTGAAGCAGCAACCTGTTTTTCTTTATTGCTGCAGTCAAATAATAGTAGGCAAAGTAGTAATGTAAATAATTGTCTCATTTGTCTTTGCGCATGGTCGGTACCGTTTGTGTATGCACAACTTCGTCTTTAAAAGACATCTATTGAATGAAAATCGCGAACTATCCCGCAATTTTACTTTCTGAAGAATAGGAATTTTACTTCTTCTTTTTCCCGCCCTTTGGTCGGGCAGGCTTAGCAACTTTCTTCTTCTTAGAGGCCTTGACCTTTTTAACAGTTTTCTTAGATGCCTTTACTTTTTTGCCCGACTTTTTTGTTGCTTTCTTGGCAGATTTTTTAACCATCTTCTTAGCGGCCTTTTTCCCGCCCTTTGGTCGGGCTGGCTTTGTCTTAGCGCCTGTGATTTGCTTTGCCATTAAGTTTAATGCAGAGCCAGCCTTGAACCACTCAATCTGCCCGGCATTGTATGTGTGGTTAACTTTAATGGTATCGCTTATTCCGTTTTTATGACGAAGCACTAATGTAAGTTGCTTGTCGGGGGCAAAGGATGTTAAGTCAATGATATCAATCGTATCGTCTTCCTGAAATTTATCATAGTCGGCTTCGTTGGCAAAGGTAAGGCCAAGCATTCCTTGCTTCTTCAAATTGGTTTCGTGAATGCGGGCAAATGATTTCACCAGAATAACACGCATTCCCAAATGACGAGGCTGCATGGCAGCGTGTTCGCGTGAAGAGCCTTCTCCATAATTATGGTCACCCACAACAATGGTAGGAATACCTGCGGCCTTGTAGGCACGCTGTGTAGCAGGTACAGGTCCGTATTGTCCGGTTAGTTGACTCTTAACACTATCGGGTTTATCGTTGAAATAATTAATGGCACCCGTCAATGTGTTGTTTGCAATGTTATCGAGGTGACCACGGAAACGCAACCACGGTCCGGCCATGGAGATATGATCCGTGGTACATTTTCCTTTTGCTTTGATGATCAGTTTCATCCCGGTAAGGTTCTTACCATCCCAGGCTTTAAAAGGAGCCAACGCTTGTAAGCGTGTCGACTTTCCATCAATTTTTACTTGAACTTTACTTCCGTCTTTAGCAGGCGCGAGGTAGCCCGGATCTTTTACATCAAATCCTTTTGGAGGAAGTTCAACGCCTTTCGGTTCGTCTAACCGAACCGCTTGCCCATCCTGATTAACAAGGGTATCCTTTAATGGGTTGAAGGTAAGGTCACCTGCAATTGCAAAGGCTGTTGTAATTTCGGGTGAAGCCACGAATGCGTGTGTGTTCGGATTACCGTCATTACGTTTAGCAAAGTTTCTGTTAAATGATGTGATGATGGAGTTTGCACGATTCGGGTCGTTGGTGTGGCGTGACCATTGGCCAATACATGGACCGCAGGCATTCGCCAAAACGACACCACCCATTTGTTCGAATGTTTTCAAAAATCCATCACGCTCAACGGTGTAACGAACTAATTCGGAACCGGGTGTAATTGTAAATTCTGCTTTTGCTTTTAATTTTTTATCTACCGCTTGTTTCGCTAAGGATGCAGAACGGGAAATATCTTCGTAGGAGGAGTTGGTGCATGAACCAATTAAACCAACTTCAAGTTTCTGAGGCCAGTTGTTTTTTCTCACTTCACTGGCGAACTGCGATATTGGTATGGCACGATCCGGAGTGAACGGTCCGTTTACGTGGGGCTCTAATGTTGAAAGATCTATTTCAATTACCTGATCGAAATACTTGCCTGGGTTTGCATATACTTCCGGATCGCCCGTTAAATATTCTTTTACTTTATCGGCAAGGTCGGCCACTTCTTTACGGCCAGTGCCTCGTAGGTACTGCGCCATTTTCTCATCGTATCCGAATGTAGAAGTAGTAGCACCAATTTCGGCACCCATGTTACAGATGGTTCCTTTACCGGTACAGGAAAGTGTTTGAGCACCCGGCCCGAAATATTCAACGATAGCACCCGTACCACCTTTTACAGTGAGGATACCTGCTACTTTTAATATCACATCTTTTGAAGATGACCAACCGCTAAGTTTTCCGGTTAGTTTCACACCAATCAGTTTTGGAAACTTTAATTCCCACGCCATGCCGGCCATCACATCAACAGCATCGGCACCACCTACACCGATGGCAACCATACCAATACCTCCGGCATTTACAGTATGTGAATCGGTTCCAATCATCATACCGCCTGGGAAGCCATAGTTTTCGATCACCACCTGGTGAATGATTCCAGCACCGGGTCTCCAGAAGCCTATTCCATATTTATTCGATACGGATTCAAGGAAATTAAAAACTTCACCACTGGCAGTGATAGAATCAGCCAAGTCTTTCTTAGCTCCGTCTTTTGCTAAAATCAAGTGGTCACAATGTACCGTAGAAGGTACCTGCACCTTCGGCATGCCTGCCGACATAAATTGCAGAAGCGCCATTTGTGCTGTGGCATCTTGCATGGCCACGCGATCAGGCGCGAAGTTTACGTACGACTTACCTCGACCAAAATTCTGAACGGGTTGGTCTGCATGTAAGTGGGAGTACAATATTTTTTCAGAAAGGGTTAGGGGTTTACCAACAACTTGTCTGGCTTTGGTGATACGCCCTGGCATGTTCTTGTAAACAGCCTTAATCATGTCTAAATCAAAAATCATAGGTCTATTTCAATTAGAGTTCTAAGCTAAGAATTTATTTGCTTTTTGGGAACGATTCGAAAAGGAACCCTCAATTTGAAAGGATCTAAATATATCCCCGGCCCTGTGCCGGGGTCTCTACCAAAGAATAGGATGAGATCGCGGCACACAGGCCGCGAAGGATAATGGCATAGCTTACTTGCTGTTAATGTAGTTCAGAAATTCCCGCTTCACATTTTCGTCATCTTTAAACTTACCCGAGAAGAATGCCGTTCCGGTCTTGCTGTTTGTGTCGCCTACTCCACGAGAGGCCACACACATATGGTTTGCGTCAATAACTACCGCGATATGATCAGTATTTAGGGCACGTTGCATTTCCTGACCTATCTGCATAGTCAGGCGCTCTTGTACTTGTGGTCTTTTAGAAAAGTATTGAACGATGCGGTTAATTTTTGAGAGACCAATTACTTTACCAGACGAGAAATAGGCCACATGTGCTTTTCCATAAATGGGTACAAAGTGATGTTCACAATGAGAATAAAATGTGATGTCTTTTTCCACGAGCATTTGATCGTATTTGTATTTATTCTCAAATAACTTGGCGTGTGGTCTGTTTTTTGGGTTAAGTCCACTGAAGACTTCTTTCACATACATTTTTGCTACGCGATGTGGCGTGCTACTCAAACTGTCATCGGTCAAGTCAAGCCCAAGAACAGTCATGATATCTCTAAAGTGCGCTTCAATTTTAGTGATTTTGTCCTCGTCACTTAGATCGAAAGCATCTGGACGCAGAGGCGTATCTGCTGCAGAACCCGCATGGTCATGACCATCGTCATCGCGATCCAAGGCTTTAAGTGGCCGGATATTCAACGAAATTTCTTTCTGTCTCATACAATGTAATTTTCAAGTCTAACGTACGATCAATCTTCTCTCTCAGGATGCTCCAGATCACTACAACTATATTTTCGGCTGTTGGGTTTAGATCTTTAAAGTATTCAGTATCTAAGTTAAGGTTTTTATGGTCGAATTTATTTAATACATTTTCCTTAACAATGTCGCTTAACACCTTCATATCAAACACATATCCTGTAGCTGAATCGGGCTCACCGGTAACGGTGACAATTATTTCATAATTATGCCCGTGGAAGTTGGGGTAGCTGCATTTACCGAATACTTGGAGGTTTTTATCATCCGTCCAGGCGGGATTAAACAACCGGTGGGCTGCATTGAAATGTTCCTTACGCGATACTTTAATCTTCATTCTACAAATCTAAACAGGAGATTGTGTAAAAGGTTCACAGGTAGCCCAATAAATAATAACGTCATTGCGAGCTGAAGGTATAGCATGTGTGATGGGGCGAAGCAATCTGATCAATTAACTTGCGTGTTTCATAGCCTCTGGATTGCCACGTCACACCCTGCACAGGCCACGCTGTTCCTCGCAATGACGATCTTATTAGATTATCTTTTTAAGGACAAGTAACCGGTGATTGTTTTACCGGTGATTTCGATTTTGTAGAAGTATGTACCGGATGGCAGATCTTTACCCTTTTCGCTGGTTCCGTTAAATCGTTTGCCAGCATTGGTGTTATCATAGTCTGAAACTTCATAAACTACATCTCCCCAGCGATTGTAGATGGTGACCTTATTTTCGGGTGAAACGCTTTCAATGTACCGTAATCGGAAGAATGCATTGGCATCATCATCCTTGTTAGGTGAAACAGCATTAAAGATTTCGATTTCTGTTAATCCGTCTGGAATAATGTTTAATGACACCACAGAAACTGTAGTAAGTGTGAAGTCGGTATCCAATACCTGAAAGGTGATGTCTTGAGCCAGGTCTTTTACTCTGCCAGCATTTGATTTTCTTCCACCTGGATTTTCCCCGGTGTAGTTGAAGGTGACCGAGCGAAGTAAAGTCTGGTAGTTGGCAATCGAAGCCCTGCCGATGAATGTAAGTACACCTTCATCCACATCAAACTCGCCTACTATTCCACTTACATCGGTAAAGCCAAGTTCTTCTTCACCTGCCACAAAATCACTAATGGAAACAATGGCACGAACGATATCATCACCATCTGAGTCTTCGATTGTTAGGGTTGGATCGATAACGATAGGTTCATTCCCCACCACATCAAGTGTTGAGGTATTGATAGAAGTTACGGGTGGAGGGTTTGTGTTTTCAAAAAAGAAAACTTTTCCGTCTTGTTCGTCATAAAAACTTGCACCATTTCCGATAAAAGCATCTAAGTCACCATCACCATCGATATCTGCATAGGAGGTAAACGAATCTGGCGTATTTTCAACAATAATAGGTAAGGAAGGAGTGTCAAATGTACCATTACCTATATTTTCAAAAAACCAGGTACGGGTAGCATCATCATCTCCATACCATCCGTTGTAGTAAGTCTCTGAAACAATCAAATCTGTATCTCCATCGTGATCAAGATCTACAGCAAATAAGTTTGGGTTTTCCTCGAAGCCAAAATCGTCAAATGGAGATGGAGGAGTTCCTTCAATGAAATTTGGAGATGTAGCCGAACCATCATTTTGATAATATACAATGTTGAGTTGCGAGTAGGTGTAATTACCGATTAACGCATCAAGGTCGCTATCATTATCCACATCGATAAGGGCAAGAGAAACACTCTGGAGATTTTGAGCATCCTCCAATGGACTGGTTTCGTAAACAAAGGTTCCGTTGTCGTTTCTAAAAAAATAAATCCCCTGCTCCATACCGGCAAATAGGTCCTGATCACCATCATTATCGATATCTGCAAAAACCGGAGTAACGTCATAGTTAAACAGCGGCTCAAGAATATTGACAAGCGGGTGATTTGGATCCGCGTAAAATTCACCGTCTTTATTGATAAATACTGAAAGCCTGCTATTGTATTTTTCTCCCATTACGGCATCGAGATCGCCATCAGTATCTAAGTCGACAAAAACGGGTGTAGCTTCTTCCCCCACATCCACACCTCCAAAGGGACTAATGTTAAGGCCGGAACGATCCGCCAATGTGAAATTGCCATCGGTATTTTCAAAATATCGAAGATTGGTATTGACATCCTGATAGTCATAATCAAAGTATTCTGCAACAAGCATGTCTAAATCACCATCTCCATCAAAATCAGCTACGGACGGAGAGGAAGAATAATTGAAATAAAAATCCTTCATTGGGTTACCGGTTTTATTCACCGGATCCCAGGGGGCGTTGTCCTGAATAAAACTTGAACCATCATTTCTAAAGCACCTTAGTTGAAAGTTATTTGAACCAACAAAGGCATCCAAATCACCATCGCCATCAATATCTGCAAAAGCAAGGGAGACATTATTGAAGTTGTACAGTTCGTCAGCAAGAAAGTTGGAGGTTTCATTGAAGCCAGCATCACTCACACCGGGTACGGCAGTACCATCATTTTGATAATATTTGACAGCAGGAAAACTGTAGAACCCGCCATATTTATCATCATAAAATGAAGTATATGAGCTTCCTATAAACAAATCTACATCTGAAGTGCCGTCAATTTGTACGAAAACGGGAACTGCGGGAGAATACGCAGAACTGTATTTACTACTTCCACCAGATCCGCGGATTCCATTAAATGGGTTACTTAATCCCGTTTGTTCTATAAAATTGGGAGATGACTTTGTTCCCGTATTCCTAAAGAAAAAAGTATATCCATACCCTACACCCAGCAGCATATCAAAGTCACCATCCTTGTCCACATCAGCAAATGCAAGGGCAGCTTGATAGCCCTTATTAACTCCATCTAAAGGATTATCTGATCCTACTAATGGAACAAATCTAGTCACAGAGTCTTGTGGGGAATCATTGCGGAAAAACTCAATATCACCATTGTTTTTGCCTACAAATACATCGATATCCCCATCATTATCGATGTCGACTACAGCTGGTCTTGGGCGGTCTATTATAATGGGGGCTGGAAACGGGTTTAATGCGTCATTTCTTTCAAATGGGCCAAGCGAACTTTGCGCCTGTAATGGATTGCTAACAGAAAGCGTTAACGCCAAGGCTGCGCCTGCCCCTGCAATGCGGAGTTGTGTTTGTAATGACTTAAGTCGTTCGTAAAGCCTTTTAAGTCGGCTGATGAGTGATGATTGCTTCCTTTTATTGAGCTTATAAAACCTACCACTATGAATGGCTTTATCAAAACGCGCCTTATACTTCAGGTATTTACCGGAGGCCGCTGAGTACAGACTTTGAAGAAGCTGATGGTGGTGGTTCATGAAGGATTATAATACAGAAACTTTATAAATATATCTGAAATACATATATTTTACAAGCGTCAAACGAACCCTTACTATTGTATTCATGCTGGCTTTCGAAAATGTGTTTAAAAATGTACCTGATGGCCTAAAACAAG
>JANNQJ010000191.1:0-3756 GCA_031400675.1 Cyclobacteriaceae bacterium | reverse complement strand
TATTAAGCAAGTTCCTTCTGATATCGGTGGAGAAGAATGGGTATTGCCCATTACGCTTTCGCAAGGTAGAGTACTGAATCCATTAGGAGGTATTGGCATGCACCCGGAGGCAAAAGCTGGTAAAGATGATTTTGATGACATCACCTTACCACGGTTTGTTAAGCATTTGGAATTTAATAATTACCACAAGGAATTTATAGCGCCTCGCTTCAGCAAAGATGTCGTGCCCACTGCCAATGAACATGTTTGGAACGTTACCATCGAATCGAATTTTGATGAAGGCGATATGGTATTGAATTGGGCAGATGCTGACCTTGGTGAAAATGAAGCTCAGCTATTATTGCATGATCCTACGCATGGCGTATTACTGGATATGAAAAAGAGTAAAACGTATGTGTTGCCCTCCACTTCGAAGCATGAGATTGAAATTAATTACAGCCGAACAAAGAAAATGGAGTTAGGTAATTCTTTACTGCTAGGCAAACCATTTCCAAACCCTACCTCTGGCGAAGTGACCTTCAATTTGTTCAGTGGATCAGCAGCAGAGGCACAAATAGAAGTATTTGATTTAATGGGTCGTAAAGTTCATACGGGTGGGTTGTCGTTGCGTGGCTATGAAATAAATAAACTGAAGTGGTCTGGCAAGAACATGGTAGGAGAGGCGGTTACGAATGGGGTTTATATTTATAAGCTAACGACACGCACTGGCGAATCAACAAACATTGCTCAGGGAAGAATTATAATTCATTAACCATCCAATACAACATGAAAGCTATCATCTGCCTTTTGTTAATAGCAAGTTTTTTAACTGCAACGGCACAAAACTTTGCCTGGAAAAGTAATGAGATACATCTCTCTACAAAAAACACAACAGCCCCGGCAGCTATTATGTCTTCCGTGTCGTGGATAAAGCCCCGGTTGGAATACACCAATTCAACGGAACCGAAGGTGGAGATTGAAGCTAACATTGTCTCCGAAGTTCCCATCAAATCAATTCTGATGTCGGTCGGTGATAATGTGACAAAAGAGACAAGAGGTTCAAAGCCCATTCAAGTTTCAGCAGGCTTAACTCAGTTTACATTGAAGCAATTGGTGACGTTAGCCGAAGGTTCAAACTTCATTGAAATAATGGTAGAAAACACTTCGGGGGGGAAGGTATCTAGCATTCGGTCTGTGCTAGTGGGCAAAGATGCGATTACAGATGCGATCGCTTCTGATCGAAAAGACTACATATTGCTAATAGCCACAGATAAATATGACAATTGGGGTGATTTGGTTAATCCTGTCAATGATTCGCAAACTATTGCGCGTGAATTGAAAGAACGCTACGGTTTTGAAGTGGATATGATTGAAAACCCTACTCAAGATGAAATGCTGGTAAAGATCAGAGAGTATTCGCAACGCAAGTTTAAGCCCCAGGATCAACTTATGATTTTTATTGCAGGCCACGGCCAGTTCGATGACTCATTTGGCGAAGGATATTTAGTGGCCAAGAACTCTCTGGAAAACGATAAGGCGAAGTCAAGTTATATTTCTCACTCAAACCTGAGGTCATACATCAACAACATTCCATGCGAACATATCTTATTAACAATGGATGTGTGTTTTGGAGGAACGTTTGATCCGGTCATTGCTAAGTCTCGAGGTACAGAAAGCGCAGGTGATTTGACTGAGACGGAATTTCTGGTGCGCAAACTATCTTATAAAACAAGAAAGTATATTACCTCAGGTGGTAAAGAATATGTTTCGGATGGTATTCCTGGAAAAAATTCACCCTTTGCAGCTAAATTATTGGAAGCACTAAAGAGTAACGGAGGAGCGGACAGGATTTTGACCATCAATGAGATCAATTCCTTCCTGGAAAAAATTAAAAGCAACGAGCCCCGTTCAGGAGATTTTGGAGACGGTGAGAAGGCTGCTGACTTTGTGTTTGTAGCAAAGAGCAATTAACACGTGCCACCTTCTGTTAACGTCCAGATCGAACTTTATGGCTGGATAACCAAGTCACCCCGAATGCGATAACAAACTCATTAGCTCATGATTTACATAGTAGGTAGTACGCCCCACTTTTTGAGGGGTTAATATATTTGCATCGGCTAATCTTTTGAGATAGACAGAGGCTGTTTGGCGTTGTGCAATTCCTTTTCTTTCCAGCAATTCAATTTTAAGATAGGGAAGGGTGAACATTAAATCGAGTAGATCGCTGTTGTAAGAATTACCGAATAGTTTTTTCAATTCAGCCTTTTTGGTTTCCTTCAATAAAAGTATTTTCTGAATGTTCTCCGTTGTTAGTTTTGCAGTTTCGGCTACGGCCGTGAGCATAAACATACACCAGTCTTTCCAGTTATTTTGCTCTGTTACTTCGCGTAGAAGTCTATAATAATCACTCTTGTGCCTTACGATGTAGGAACTAAGGTAAAGAACTGGCATGGAGAGTAATTGCTGTTGTACCAGGTATAATGCATTAAGGATTCTTCCAGTCCGCCCGTTACCATCAGTGAATGGGTGAATCGATTCAAACTGGTAATGGATCAACGCCATTTTTAGAATAGGGTCATGATGGCTATTCTCTTCGTTTATAAATTTTTCAAGAGCGGATAGTTTTTCCCTGATGACATCATCACAACAGGGGGGCGTATAAATGACGTCTCCTGTTATAGAGTTTTTAAGAACAGTCCCAGGGATATTCCTAATTCCAGCATTATTTTGTTTAACAACTTTTACTATTTCGATTAATGTATTGCTAGTGATTATATTTTGTTGCTCTTGCATTTTTTTTAAGCCAGAGTAAAGAGCCTGACGGTAATTGAGAACTTCTTTGGCTGCCTGGCTTTGAGTGCTTTCTTCTGTGGCCGCTATATAAAGTTCATCTTGGGTGGTAACAATGTTTTCAATAGCAGAACTTTCCTTGCTTTCTTGTAGTACAATGGTATTGATGAGCAATGCCGGGTCGGGCAACGATGCACAAAGCCCGTCTAGCTTAGCGAGGTTCCTGGTTGCATTCGTCAGGCTTTTTAATATTGCGGGGCTTTCCAATTCACCAGTGTTGAGATGAAGATCTGGCAAATCATTGTAAGGAATGTGCTTATCGTAGGCCATTCATGATGATTTCAGTGTTTAAAATCGACATTAATATGCAAATATGTCGATTGAATCGACATGAAAAAAGTTTTATATACGAATTGGGATAATAAATCGACACGAACTGATTATCATGTCGATTGAGTGTACATGAGGTGTAGTTTAAACAACCCTCTCAATCATAGCACCAAGCTTCTTCAAACGTCCCTCAATATCCTGGTAGCCTCTGTCAATCTGCTCAACATTAGAAATCTCACTTTCGCCCTGTGCAGATAAAGCAGCGATAAGAAGAGCTACACCTGCTCGAATATCCGGTGATGACATTTTTATTCCACGAAGAGCTTGCTTGCGATCCAGTCCCATGATACTAGCGCGATGTGGATCACACAGAATAATTTGGGCACCCATGTCAATTAACTTGTCTACAAAGAACAAGCGGCTTTCAAACATCTTCTGATGAATGAGCACATTGCCCTTTGCTTGTGTAGCTACGACCAAAACAATGCTTAACAGATCGGGTGTAAATCCTGGCCATGGCGCATCGGAAACAGTCAAGATAGAACCATCAATGAATGTTTCTATTTCATAATGTTCCTGTGCTGGAATATGAATATCATCTCCTCTGAATTCCATTTTAATTCCAAGCCTTCTAAAAATCTCTGGAATAATCCCCAA
>JANNQJ010000190.1:0-3167 GCA_031400675.1 Cyclobacteriaceae bacterium | reverse complement strand
TGCTCTTATTTTCAGGGTACGAGTGGCAGGATCAATGCGAGGCTCAATAGCATACACTTCGCCTTCATGAATGGTAAGATCATTTTCTATTGTAAAAAAAATCTTTTTGCCTTGTGCTACTTGTGTACTGTAACGTCCGGGAATGGCAAATTCTATTTTGGCAGGTGAAATGTTATATAGAGTGGCAATGATTGCACTAGGTGAAAGGTAAGCGCCTTCACTTACATAGCGTAACCCAATAACTCCATCAAACGGTGCTTTGATGCGAGTCTTCGCTAATTGCGCTTCGAGTAATCTAATGTCGGCTGCGGTTGTATTTAACCGATTGAGTGCATTGTCATACTCCTCCTGACTAATAGCATCTTTCTCTACCAACTTTCGTTGACGGAATTCATTGTCCTGATTGAGCTTTCGATTATATCGTTGCTTCTCCAATTGCGCTGCTATCTCATCATCATTGATTTGAAGAAGCAGATCTCCTTTTTTTACATTATTTCCTTCTTTAAACTTGATCGAAGTAATCTTGCCAGAGATTTCACTTTTTAATTCAAGGGATTCATTCGGGAGTACCGAACCCGTAACTGTAAGTTTGTTATCTAATTTTGCTGCGGTAACAACAAGAGCTTCAACCGAAAGCTTACCTCCGCGTTGCCCACCGGGTGAGGCCTGAGTTTCTTTTTTTTCCAAAAGCTTAAGTTTTGGCAAAGCGACAAGGAAGAGGATCACAACAACAACGGCAATAGTGATGAGCGTTTTTTTCATTTAGAAATTAAAGTGTATAGGTATAATGATAAGAACAGTTTTTTAGTTCAGCGAGTTGAACCGCTCATGTAATTTCAAAACCTGAGGCATTATCAACTCGGTTTCGTTGTTTTGAATGATAAAATCGGCTCTCTTAAGTTTTTCTTCTTCCTCCATTTGATTACGAATGATCTTTATCACTTCCTGCTCGGTGCGCTGAGAGTCTCTTTTCAAAACTCTTGATATACGCATGGGTTCAGGTGCTGTTACCACAATGACTTTATCAAGCGAGGTAGATGATCCCGTTTCAAACAAAAGTGCTGCTTCTTTTAAAACGTAAGGCTTGCCAACATATTCAGCTAACCATCGATCGTAATCATAAGCTACTCTTGGATGAACAAGAGAATTTAATTTTTGAAGCCTTGCCTCATCATTAAAGACAATCTCGCTTACTAGCTTTCTGTTAAGATTACCTTTCTCATCGTATGACAATGATCCGAATTCTTTTTTGATTTGATCCACTAGTATTCCGTCAGTGGTCATTAAAATTTTCGCGTGGCTGTCAGCATCATAAACAGGAACCCCAAGGGATTGAAATATTTTACAAACCAGGCTTTTACCCGATCCTATTCCCCCTGTGATTCCTATTTGTAGTGGCTTATTCAACAGACTTAATTACTAAGATTAAACACCTTGAATGGCTACCAATTCCACATTCAACTCAAAATTGTCTTCGATTGCTTTGTCGCCAAGATTTTCAAAAAAGTTTCCAGAGCGAAATTTGATGTCAAACTTTGTTCGATCCACTAAAATTTTAGCCTTTGCAGTAAGTTGCTTAGCGTCCGTTTGAATGGTAGCAGGAAATTCAACTTCATTGGTAATTCCTTTTATAGTAAGATTTCCTTTTATCGTGTATTGATCTTTATCACCAGTGATCATAGTAATCAAAAAGGTGGCTTTGGGATTTTTCTCAGTAGAAAAAAAGTCATCGGATTTTAAATGTCCAACCAGCCGCTCGTTCTTATCAATGTCAGAGATGGAGGTCATATCAATTACAAACGAACCGCCTGTCACTTTTTTTCCGTTGGTTACGAAACTACCTTCTGCAATATTGATTGCTCCAGTATGTGAACCGGTAACTTTCTTGCCAACCCAGGTGAGTTTACTTTTTTCGATGTCTACTTTGTAGCCGTCTTCTTTCTTCACGGTAAAGGAAAAGGTGGTTGCAGCGACAAACAGGATTAAAAGAGATTTAGTAAGATTCATAAGAGTAGTTATTTTAATGTTCGGCCATATGGCTTTTTCAAGAACGTAAAAGAATAACTTTTTGCCACTTCAAAGCATCGCCATTCGACCAATCCTTCACTCTATTCGACAATTCGGTATCAGGAATAAAAATTTAACAACTCATTAACAGCATTACTTAGTACACGATCATCTGTTTCAAGTGCGATTTGAAACTCAATGCGAGCCTTGCTCTTTTGCGCGTAGATAACTGCTTAAAATAATTTCACGCGAACGGAATCAATTTGCAAGACCTGAACAAAAGCAGAAAGGCCTACTGGTTTAGGAATGATAACTGATTCCCCTTTTGGCAATCCAGATAGATCGGCAATGGCTCGCCCTTGCTCTTTGGCCGGAATGCTTCTTCCTTGAGTTTTTGGAACGATAAGCCTGCAAGCAACACTATCCTGATCACCTTCTATCATTAAAGAAGCAGGCTTGTTTATATAGTTAACCTTTAGTTTCCAAACCAGTTCTTCAACTTCGCCTACTTCAAATCGAACCTCGACAACAGGAGGATTACGTTTTGTTATTTCTCCGTTGGGAATAATTACCTCTAGTTCTTCTTTGAAGTGTTCACTCAGCTTATTTGTTGAGATGGGTAGAACAATTGAATCTGGAAAGTTGTGAAGTATGCTTTTAGGTCCTTCTATTTCAACAGAGTCGGGAAGTATAACAACATGACTTACCCGTCCGAAACCTTTCTTGAATGAAACTTCACTAAGGTTTGCTACAAGACGGAATTTGTGTGAATCCTTAATATCAATTTGTAAGTCAAGTGTGTCTCCCACAACATAATTGGTTTTTAATGACCCCAATTGGCCTGCAACTAACGGAAGCAAGACGCTTCCAGGGATTTTTTTTACATCTGTTGGTTTATCTAAAGGAATACTCAAAACCGGTAATCGTAATCCAAAACTTTTGCGAAGTAAGTCCCAGCCGTTTCCATTCACATTGATCTTTACGGATTGAGGCATCCGAACAGCCACATACTGGTCGTTGTCGAATTCAAATTGTAATGGGAAGGTGATGTTTGTAGTATGATCTTTATTTAGAGAGGTAAACAACCAAAAAATAAACGCAGTAAAAAAACATAAGGCAACCGCTTTCCAGTTGGTGCGGTTAAATCGAAAGAGATTACT
>JANNQJ010000189.1:0-2510 GCA_031400675.1 Cyclobacteriaceae bacterium | reverse complement strand
CCCGCTGTTACGTTTAATAAATAGTTACGCAATCCCATAATTCCTCGTGAAGGAATCATGAATTTTAAAATCATACGATCGCCTTTTGGTTCCATGTTTACCATTTCACCTTTGCGTTGCGATACCGTTTCGATAGCCTTCCCCGCTACTGTCTCCGGTAAGTCAATGGTCAGTTCTTCCACAGGCTCAGACTTCATACCATCAATGTCACGGAAAATTACCTGCGGTTGACCGATTTGAAGTTCGTAACCTTCTCTGCGCATCGTTTCAATTAATACAGACAAGTGAAGTACGCCACGACCAAACACAATGAAACTATCGGCAGAGCCAGTATCACCTAATTTGAGTGCCAGGTTCTTTTCCAATTCTTTCTCTAAGCGTTCTTTAACGTGACGGGAAGTAACAAACTTTCCTTCCTTAGCATAAAAAGGTGAGTTGTTAATGGTGAAGAGCATGCTCATGGTGGGCTCATCAATAGAAATAGATTTCAATGCCTCAGGCTTATCAACATCAGCAACAGTATCGCCAATTTCAAATCCTTCCAACCCAACTAAAGCACAAATTTCTCCTGCTCTTACTTCTTCTACCTTCTTTTTATCAAACCCCTCAAATACATACACTTCCTTTATTTTGGTCTTGGAGATTTTTCCATCACGCTTTACCAAAACAATTGGCTGGCCGGTCTTCACCGTACCACGTTGAACTCTTCCAATCGCTACACGTCCTATGTATGAAGAGTACTCCAAGGAAGTAATCATCATTTGTGTTGCTCCGTGATCAATTTTTGGTTCAGGGATGTACTCAATTACACCTTCAATCAATGAGGTAATGTCAGTCGTTGGTTTCTTCCAATCCGAACTCATCCAGCCTTGCTTTGCTGAACCATAGAACGTAGGGAAATTCAATTGCTCTTCGGTAGCATCCAATGAAAACATAAGCTCAAATACTTGCTCGTGTACTTCATCGGGTGTGCAGTTTTTCTTGTCTACTTTATTAATTACGACAATAGGCTTAAGACCTAATTGCAATGCTTTCTGCAATACGAATCGGGTTTGTGGCATGGGTCCTTCAAAGGCATCCACCAGCAATAAACAGCCATCGGCCATGTTCAACACACGCTCTACTTCACCACCAAAGTCACTGTGGCCCGGAGTATCAATTACGTTGATTTTATAGTCTTTATAATGAACCGAGACGTTCTTGGCAAGAATCGTGATTCCACGCTCGCGTTCAAGGTCATTGCTATCCATGATCAACTCACCAGGGTTCTCGTGATCCTTAAATAAGTGACCGGCATGTAATAGTTTATCAACCAGGGTAGTTTTTCCGTGGTCAACGTGTGCAATGATTGCGATGTTTCTAATCTTTGAAGCTTCCATAAACCTTAAAATCCTTGTTAATTCAATGATTTATTTTCATTGAGGGCGCAAAGATAATCTTAATTTGACGATTTACAGATTAGGGATTTGAAAATTCACATTCAATAATGAGCGTATGTCATTCTAAAAGTAATACCAAAATTCACTAGGGCTCCTTTCTCGATTTTAAATATTCTAAATGATTAAAAACCATTCTAATCTCTCCGTAGGAATAGTGATCTCCAAGCTTTCGCTTTACGGCTGAGAATGATGCGCTGGTTATTTCATCGATCACCTGTTGAATGGCTATAATTTTTTCATCTCGAACAAGCTTACTGATAGGCAACTCGCCTGTTTTAACGAATTGAGCAAGATGCCCTTCAATAGTAGAAATCGCCAACCCCCGGGCAGCGGCAATGCCTTCGAGCGAAATTCCCCGATCAAACAAAAGTTTGCTTTCCCATGCACTGTCTACTTTCGGTTTTTCAATTTTGCTCACTGCCTCAGGTGGCGCTTCAAATTTTTTAACCGTCTCGTGAACCAATAATTCGTCTTGCCATCGAACACTTCTAAGTTTATTAGCTTTAGCCGCAATTAACGTTATCAGCGCACTTACCTCTTTCGAGTACTTTTTAACTTTGCTCTTTGATTTTAATGATGCAAAATGTTCTTGAAGCTTTTTATAAAAACCATCGTGCAGCAATCCGCTAAAATGATTTATAGACTTCGTTAGACCAATCACGAAATCTTTGTAGTCACCCGATTCACTTGCTTTGGCTAAACTTCTCTCCAGCCACTGCTGTGTCTTCATGGCTACTTCCTGCAAGGTATTTGACTTTTCAAGCAGATGAATACTCAATGCAATCGCTCCTTTCAAATCCGGCAATTTTTTTTCAGGCAATACTTCCGCCCATGCTGCAATTGCCAATTGCAGTTTGCTGAAATCAAATAACTGAGAAATTCTTTGTTTCTCGTATTCGGCCTTTTCTGATTCGAGTAAATCTTTCAGACTCAACTCATTTTGCAACTGTCGCGAATACTCCACTACTTGTGGATTCGTAGTAATCTGTCGATGTGTAATGGGTGACTGAAGTACAATACCATCCAACGAAGTACATCGGCTTAACGCCACATATACTTGCCCAGGGGTAA
>JANNQJ010000188.1:0-7505 GCA_031400675.1 Cyclobacteriaceae bacterium | reverse complement strand
CCTGTAAGAAGCCAAGCAGCCAACAATGCACCGGAAGCAACACCTAATCCAATCGCTATTTTTCTTGTTGTACTCATATCTTTAATAAACTCAAAATTAATTATAAATGTTTCAAAGCGCGAGAAAAAACTCAAACAACTTTTAACTTACCGCCCTAACACCCGATAGTTTGATCAACCGCATTACACTTTACAAGAAGAATACGATCACTGGTATGGTGAAGAACCTGCCATCATCAAAAAGTATCAGCAACCGAGCTATTATACTGAACGCTCTCGCGGGCTCCTCCTCATCCTTGCTAAACCTTTCAGATGCCAACGATACATACCTTATGCAAAAGCTCATTGTTTCGGAGGCTTCTGAACTAAATATAGAGGATGCCGGAACTACCATGCGCTTTCTAACAGCATTTTGTGCCCTTACGGGCAGAAATAAAGTGATTACTGGTACGGATAGAATGAAACAGAGACCTATAGGAATACTCGTGGATGCACTACGAAATCTGGGAGCCGAAATCGAATACCTGGAAATAGATGGATACCCTCCTATTAAAACCAAGGGCTTTAAAGGTCAAATGATAGCTGAACTGTCCATACGAGGCGATGTAAGCAGTCAATATATCTCTGCTCTTATGATGGTGGCACCCACTTTGCCAAAAGGCCTTACCCTAAAATTTGAGGGATCGGTAACGAGCAGGCCCTATATTGAAATGACAGCTTCATTAATGAAACAATTTGGGGTCGACTGTCAAGTTCTGGAAAGAGAAGTCCTGATTCCTAATAAACCCTATACCACAACATCCATAACAGTAGAATCCGACTGGTCAGCAGCCAGTTATTGGTATGCCTTTACCGCGTTAGCCAAAAAAGCAGCAATAGAGCTTCCCAGTATGACGATGGAATCACTGCAGGGAGATCGGGTGATTGCGGACATTATGCAAATTCTTGGAGTAAAGTCTGAACCGAAAGGTAATGGGTTAATTCTATCTCGAAAAGAACATCAGGATGAGTTAGTCTGGGATTTTACCCATTGCCCCGACCTCGCTCAAACGGTGGCCGTGGTGTGTGCAGCAAAAGGAATAAGTGGCGTCTTTACAGGTCTGGAAAGTCTTCGCATAAAAGAAACTGACCGCATCAAAGCTCTTCAGCAGGAATTAGGAAAATTGGGAGCTACTTTTTCAGTAGAGGGTGGAAGATGGATTCTCGCACCGTCAAAAAACAGATCATTTACACCCTTATCGATCAACACCTATCTCGATCACCGGATGGCCATGGCTTTTGCTCCGCTTGCTATGTTAACCGATGTTACAATTGAAGATCCAGCAGTAACGAGAAAATCGTATCCGAAATTTTGGGAGGATATTGAACTATTGGGATTTAAATCAATCTAGCCTGATGCCTTTCAAGTAATCGGGAAATTTCCTTAGCCTACTTCCATACCACGAAAACATCTCACCATTTACCAACAACACCGTAGCGTGAGGGCTAATCCTTTGGATTTCATCGATGTGCTTCTGCTGGAATGGGTATGGCTCTGAAGAGAGTAAAATGAGTTGAGGATTTAATGTTGCAATTTTTTCGACTGTAATTTCCGGGTACCGTTCCTTTTCCACCAGACAATTTTGAAGTCCCGCCACAGTTAATAACGCGTGAATAAATGTACCCGATGCCGCAGCCATCCACGGGTTTCTCCAGATCATGTAAAGTGTACGGAGGGGCGGAAGCTTTTCAATACCCAAAAACGAATCTTTGATTTGGATAGTAATTTCTCTGGCTATTTGAGACGTATCGGTTAACTCTCCTATTTGGGTAATCATTGCAAGTGAATCCTCAATTGTAACAATGTCACTCATCCAAACCGGATAATCGGCCCTCAATTGCTCAATCCCTTCCTGATAGTTTTCTTCCTTGTTTCCAATAATTAAATCAGAATGCAGCGATCTAATTTTATCGAAATCAAATTTCTTGGTACCGCCAACAATTGTTTTGGATTTTCGCCATTCTTTTGGGTGAACGCAAAATTTAGTGATCCCTACTATCCGGTCTTCTAATCCGAGATCTGCTAACAATTCAGTTTGAGAAGGAACAAGAGAAATGATTCGCTGGGGAGGAAATGAAATGGCTATTTGATTTCCAAGTTGATCTATGAAGGTTCTCAACGGCATGAGAGCAAAAATGATTAGGATTTTTTGGATTTATGGATTAACGGGGTTGATTTCTCTCGGAAATAATTCGAAAAATCCTTCAAAAAAAAACGCACAGAGCACACGAAGAAAGACCCTCTCAATAAAACTCCGTGACCCTGCGCGTATATCGTTAACTCAAATCAATAGAAACTGTTGATTTGATGTAGTGTCGAAAATACTAAATCATGATTGCCATGCTGCTCAACTGGCCTGAAACTTTCAGGTTTGAACTACTCACTGTTGCCTGGTTAAGTTCGAACTTCAGTTTGCCATCAATTACTTTAAAGTTGATACAGCTTCCTTTCTGTCCAAGGCCGTTACCATCCGTGATTGTAAGAATGGATTTTCCAGTCACGCTATTTTTAATATTGTCAAACTCTCTGCTCTTCCCCTTGCCAAGGTAAACAACTTGGCAAGTAGACGCTTCAGCAGCAGAGCCGAGTTTCTTAATCACATACTTCTTACTTCCTTTTGGTTTGCCATCGTACCAGGTTTTCAGGGTAGTGAAAACATCGTCTTCACCCATTACACCTACTACAAACTCGCCACCTTCAGCTTCATTTGGCCACTGAACATACTTGATAAAGTTATACAGCATAGCTGCATGAATCTCATGTGTCGCTCGTTCTTGTGCCCAAACACTTGCACAGAAAACCAGTGCAGTCAGTATTAACAAAACTTTTTTCATAACTATAGAGGGTTTAAGTTATTCAAGATACAATTTTTTTGGGTTCATAAAGAAAAACCTCCCCCAAAACGGGAGAGGACTTTTCATCAAACAACCCTTAAATCAAAATCGCCATTGAAGTAAGTGCACCTGCCACCTTGAGGTTTGAGGCCTCTACTGCGCGTTGGTTTAACTCAAACTTCAATTTGTTATCTACATTCTTAAAGTTAATGCCACTTCCTTTCTCGCCAAGACCTGCCTTATCAGTAATCACCAGGGTACCTTTCCCTTTTACTTTATTGTTTACACTTTCAAACTCATGGCTTTTAGATTTGTCGATAAAAACCACATGACAATTTGCTACTTCAGCAGCTGAGTTAAACTTCTTAATCGAATACGTTTTACCACCACGAGGCTTACCACCGTACCAGGAATTAAGCGTTGTGTACAGGTCTGAATTACCAACTACGCCAATCACAAACTCACCACCATCAGCGTGATCAGGCCATTGAACATACTTAATAAAGTTATAGACCATCATGGAATATACTTCGTGCATGGGTCTGTCTTGAGCAAATACTGCACTGCTGCTAAAAATGAACAGCGCTAAGAGAGTTTTTTGAATCTTTTTCATTTTTTTGGTTCGTTTCTTATTTGATGGTACAAAAATAGGCTCTCCCACTTGCGTGGAAGAGCCTATCCTGACTTGATTCTTTCGAATGTAAGGTTTCTGGTACTATTACTTAATGTACCGGAAGTCGTGACCCGGTTTTACTTGCAACAAGACCTCATAAATGAGTTTAATAACGTTTTCCACATCATTTTTATGAACTGTCTCCACAGTAGTATGCATGTATTTAAGAGGTAATGAAATGAGTCCTGAGGCCACTCCTTCGAAAGAATATGCAAAAGAATCGGTATCTGTGCCTGTAGAACGGCTTACCGCCTGGCGCTGGAATGGAATCTTACGCTTTTCAGCCGTCTGAATAAGCATTTTGAGCACATTATTTTGTACCGCAGGACCATAACAAACTACCGGACCTAATCCGCACTTCAGGTTCCCACTTTCCTTCTTATTGTACATGGGTGATTGGGTGTCATGGGTAACATCGGTACAAATAGCCAGGTCTGGTTTTAATCTGCGGGAGATCATTTCTGCACCCCGTAACCCGATTTCCTCCTGAACTGCGTTAACAACGTATAAGCAGTACGGAAGCTTCTTTTTGTTCTCATGCAGTCTGCGTGTTACCTCGGCAATCATAAAGCCTCCCATCCGGTTATCAAGGGCGCGACCAGTCAGATAGTTCTTGTTGAGTTCGATCAATTCATCTTCAAACGTAGCCACTGTTCCGACATGAACACCCATCGCCTCCACTTCTTTCTTGGACTCTGCTCCTATATCAATGAAAATATTTTTTAAGGATGGAGCTTCTTCTTTTGCCGCATCTCGAACATGAATAGCCGGCCAGCCAAACACACCTTTTACAATTCCTTTTTCCGTATGAAGGTTAACACGCATGGAGGGAGCAATCTGGTGATCTGAGCCCCCATTTCTTCGCACGTATATATAACCTTCTTCTGTGATGTAGTTTACAAACCAGGATATCTCATCAGCATGAGCTTCAATTACAACCTTGTACTTTCCTTTAGGATTAACAATTCCAACAGCCGTTCCATACACATCCACCATATACTCATCGGTATAGGGCTTCAAATAATCCAACCATATCTGTTGTCCCGATGCTTCAAAACCTGTGGGTGATGCATTGTTGAGATACTCAAACAGGAAACTTTTACTTTTTTTATCCATACTGGTCATTTTAAAAAATCAATAATCAAATTACAAAATCCAAACCCATTGGTGCTTGGTTTTTGAAGGTTGGGGCTTACAAAGGGATATTACCATGTTTTTTCTTCGGTAAGGTCGCTACTTTATTTTCCAACATCTCAAATGCGGCTATTAATTTTTCTCGGGTTTGATCGGGATAGATTACTTCATCAATATATCCGCGATGCGCAGCCTTGTACGGGTTTGCAAACTTACGGGTATACTCATCCACCTTTTCATCCAACTTGGCTTTGGGATCAGGCGCTTCCAAAATTTCTTTTTTAAAAATTATTTCAGCTGCACCCTTTGCACCCATTACAGCAATTTCTGAAGTAGGCCATGCATAGTTCAAATCAGCACCTATGTGCTTCGAGTTCATGACATCGTACGCACCGCCATACGCTTTGCGCGTGATCACTGTTACGCGGGGAACTGTAGCTTCCGAAAAAGCATACAATAATTTCGCACCATTGGTGATGATGGCGTTCCATTCCTGATCTGTGCCAGGTAAAAAACCAGGCACATCTTCTAACACGAGAAGCGGAATGTTAAAACAATCGCAGAAGCGTACAAACCTGGCACCCTTCACGCTGGCATCTATATCTAATACACCTGCCAATGAAGCCGGTTGATTACCAACGATGCCAATACTCCTTCCCGCAATGCGGGCAAACCCCACGATAATATTTTCAGCAAAATTCTGATGGACTTCAAAGAAACTTCCTTCATCCACAATGCCATTTACAACCTCGCGCATGTCATAGGGCTGATTAGGATTGGAAGGGATAATCGTGTTTAAAACCGTGCGTTTTTCATTACCAACATGATAAGAAACTCTCGGTGCATCATCCTCACAATTTTGAGGGATATAACTCAATAACCTTTTTATTTGACTAATGCAGGTGGCCTCATTGGTGCATGAAAAATGTGTTACACCACTTTTTGTACTGTGTGCAGATGCTCCACCTAATTCTTCGGCTGTCACGTTTTCATGCGTCACCGTTTTTACCACATTCGGACCCGTTACAAACATGAACGATGTATTTTCTACCATGAAAATAAAATCTGTAATGGCAGGAGAATAAACAGCTCCCCCGGCACACGGACCCATGATGGCTGAAATTTGTGGTACAACTCCCGATGCCAACGTGTTGCGATAGAAAATATCGGCATAGCCGCCCAATGAAACAACTCCCTCCTGAATGCGAGCACCCCCGGAGTCATTCAATCCAATCACCGGAGCCCCATTTTTCATAGCGAGGTCCATGATCTTAACTATCTTCTCTGCGTGAGTCTCTGACAACGACCCACCAAAAACGGTGAAGTCTTGTGAAAATACATATACCAGTCTTCCATTTACTTTTCCATAACCTGTTACCACACCATCACCGAGGTAGTACTCTTTGTCTAACCCGAAATCCTTACTACGATGCATTACGAATTTTCCAAGCTCTTCGAATGTGCCTTCATCCATCAACAATTGTACGCGTTCACGAGCCGTTAGCTTGCCTTTGGCATGTTGTTGTTCAATTCGTTTTAATCCACCACCCAACAATGCTTCCTGATTCTTTCGACCAAGTTCATCGTATTTCTGTTGTTGAGGAGGATCGTTATGGGTACGTTTTGTCATGACTCTGACGAATACTTTATAGAAGCCGAAATATATCGGGTTTTATTGGATTTAAGCAGTTTTGATCCGTTTTTCAAACTTACTTTTATATCTTCTCCCGCATTTTAAGCCATGGAGCAAAAGCTTGCTATTATCGACTTAGGAACAAACACCTTTCATCTGCTTATTGCTACGTATGGCAATAAGGGCTACACAATTTCTCATCGAGAAAGGGCAGTTGTGAAAATTGGGGTTGGGGGAATCAATCAGGATGTAATTCTGGAAGAGGGCATTGCCAGGGGGGTGGAAGCATTGAAAACTTTCAAAGCAATTATCGATCAACAATCTATTACAACCATCTATGCGTTTGGTACCAGTGCGTTTCGAAATGCACGCAATGCCAATGATGTAAAAGAAAAAATAAAGCAAGCTACGGCAATCGAAGTGAATATCATTTCTGGAGATGAAGAGGCTGAGTTTATTTATAAGGGAATCAGGTATGCGTTGAACCTTGGAAGTGATCCATCATTAATTATGGATATTGGCGGGGGCAGCGTAGAATTCATTATTGGTAATGGTGATCGTGTCTTTTGGAAAAAGAGTATTGAAATTGGAGCTCAACGACTTTTGGAGAAATTTCAAAAACAAGATCCTATTATAAAGAGTGAAATCAACGAATTGAATCAGTATTTTGAGAACACGTTGCTTGAATTGATGATGGCCTTACAAAAATTCAACCCATCAACATTGGTAGGATCTTCCGGTACATTTGATACGCTGAGTGACATTCACTGCATCCGACACTCGATTCGTATCCAGGAAGAGGATGCAGAAACTCCACTGACTCTTTCAAGCTTCTACTCTATTTATCAAGAGCTAATCACCAAAAACAGATCCGAACGTCTTTTGATACCGGGTATGATTGAAATACGGGTGGATATGATTGTTGTTGCATGTTGCCTGATTCGATTCCTTTTGGAGAAGCATTCTTTTCATGCTGTGCGTGTTTCAACATATGCTCTAAAAGAAGGAGTATTGGCGAGTTTAACCCCTCCCTTGCCCTCCCCAAATGGGGAGGGTTGGGTGGGGCTATAACCCGCTCACTTGTTTATCCTTCGGATACTTCACCTCGTATTTAAACACTACTTTTTTTGCCTCGTTCGGTTGAAGGGTCATGTTCCAGATCAACTTACCAGTCTCTTTGTTGTAACGTGCG
>JANNQJ010000187.1:0-20819 GCA_031400675.1 Cyclobacteriaceae bacterium | reverse complement strand
TATTTATTTTGGAGCCCCGTAATGCCTTCCGCACCAAGCTTTTTGGCCTGAGATAAATCAGTGCAGAGACCTGCGTAGTCCTTTGCCTTAATTTTTGCCATTGCCCGGAGTTTATAGGGGTCGCTCCGCTGCGGTCGTAGGTAGATCGCCCAGTTTGAATCTTTTATCGCGTCCTTATAATTTTTCATCATTGTATTTGTATTCGCACTTGCAACAAAAATGTCCGCGTAAATATCGGGTACATCGTTGGGATTCATCACCACGGTAAAAGCTTCACCGTAAATTTCTGTCAGATTCTCCTTAAAGAGCTTTTTTCCAATATCGAAATAGTACAGGGCTTCTTCTTTATTTTCAAGGTATTGCAGATTGATGATTCCAATCTGATACGCTAATTCAAGGTTCCATGGTTGTTGGGCATGCAACTGCTTTAATGTTTGCAGCGCATCTTCGTAAGATCCCAGATTATACTGGCACACACTTATTTTGCGGAGGGTTTCGGTTCTGGGCGGAAACTCATATTTTTTGAGTGGTATCAACAAGTCAAGCGCTTCTTTAAAATTTTGATCTTCAAAATGTTTTCCAGCTTGGTTTCGTAATTCGTTTACAAGACTATCGCGCGCATTGATAAACTGGAAATCTAACGGTTCCTTCTCATGAAGGGCAATGATACGTGCGATAGCCTCATCAATTTTTCCGGATCCAAAGAGGGAATTGACCTCCATGACCAACTGTTGATTTTGCAGCCTTATTTTTTCATATTTCGAGGAGACAATGTAACTGGCAGTATGAAAAATACTAAAGGATATACCAGACATGACAAGAAATACGAGAAATGCGAGCCCTTGAATTTTAAAATATTGTTTATCGAATACGTACCTCTTTTTTTGCGCGTGCTGCCACCTGGCATACTGTTGTCGTTTAGCCTCCCGCCAATTGGCTTCTGCGTAACTGGTAGTAGTCTGAGCATTAAACCTGAAATCGTACCTTGACTTTTTGAGTGGATCAGAGAGGATATGGTACGCCTCATTAATTGACTTGAACATTTCTTCAGCCTGAGGATTTCCCGGGTTACGATCGGGGTGGTACTGCATGGCAAGCCGCTTGTACGCTGTGCGTATTTGGGTAGAGTCTGCCGACTTGCTTAAGCCCAATATTTCGTAAAAATCAGCCAATCCGATGTTTTTTTGTTACCAAAACGAATTTACTGCCTTTTTAGCTCATCCTATAAACAAAAAGAGGACTCACGAGTCCTCTTTTCTTATTCTTTATATGTTCTTTTTAAAGTTTTGCCAGCTCCTGAACAAGGTCGATAAGCTTATTGGAATAACCCCACTCATTGTCGTACCATGCTACTACTTTCACAAAATGATCATTCAATGCAATCCCTGCTTTGGCATCGAAAATTGAAGTTCGCTCATCACCTAGAAAATCCTGTGACACCACATCATCTTCCGTGTATCCAAGAATCCCTTTCAATTCGCCTTCTGATGCTTCCTTCATGGCTGCTTTCACTTGCTCGTATGTTGCGGGTTTTTCTAAACGAACAGTTAAATCAACAACGGAAACATCGGCAACAGGAACGCGGAATGACATACCAGTTAATTTTCCTTTCAATTCGGGTAACACCAATCCTACAGCTTTAGCTGCACCAGTTGAAGAAGGTATAATGTTTTGAAATCCGCCTCGTCCACCACGCCAGTCTTTCGCAGAAGGGCTGTCAACCGTTTTTTGCGTAGCGGTAACAGCATGCACCGTACTCATTAGTCCTTCTACGATACCAAATTTGTCATTCAAAACTTTTGCTAGCGGAGCTAAGCAGTTGGTTGTACAAGAAGCATTAGAAACGATTGTATGTTGAGCGTTAAGTTTTTTATGATTTACACCCATTACAAATGTGGGGGTGTCATCTTTAGCGGGGGCAGACATGACTACTTTCTTTGCACCAGCAGTAATGTGTTTCTGTCCATCCACTTGTGTGAGAAATAATCCAGTTGATTCGATTATAATTTCTGCACCGATATCTGACCACTTTAAATTAGCCGGGTCTTTCTCTGCTGTAACGCGAATTTTTTTTCCGTTTACAATGAGGTTACCGTCTTTCACCTCTACGGTGCCTTCAAACTTACCATGGGTGGAATCAAACTTCAGCATGTAGGCCATGTACGCAGGGTCTACGATGTCGTTGATTCCCACTACTTCAATATCCTTGCGGTTGACGGCAGCCCTAAAGGCCAGGCGACCAATTCGACCAAATCCGTTAATTCCTATTTTAGTCATTCTTGTTTGGGTTATTTTTCAATGTGGCAAAAATATAATACACCCGACCTAAAACCAATTAAAGCAGCCTTAGGTTCAATTTTTTTTTAGAGTCAGGTTTGTAATTTAGGTACAGGACTCTATCTTTGCGACTCAATTTTTAAGACGGTCTGTTCGTCTAACGGTTAGGACACCAGATTTTCATTCTGGTAATAGGGGTTCGATTCCCCTACGGACTACGAAATGCTTTGATAAAGGCCTCTTAAGAGGCCTTTTTTGTTTGGTGTCAGACTGATTGTTAGAATCTTATTGCAGTTTTAATTCAATTTCTATAGAGGATGATTTGGTGATTACTTCGCCTCACAAAAGGTTGACTTCAACGTATTAAGATGAATAGTGGCAAGTTCCATTTCAATTTTGCTTTCTAGAAAGAAAACAAGGATGATGCGGAGTATAACGAATGTGCCACCGAATAGAAGAAGTATAAGAAGGCGGAAAAGATTTCGTTTAATGACAGGTTTCATGAAAATGAAACCTGTCAAGAATGCCGTTTACTTAAGCTACCCTGTCGCCTCGAATTACCCGTACCAGTATTGCTACAATAGCAATTACCAATAAGATATGGATAAGATTACCAACGCTGTACACGAAGAAACCCAAGAGCCAAAAAATGATCAGGACAACTGCGATAAGATATAGTATGTTTCCCATAAAAAGTTTGATTTTGCAAGTAGGATTAGAAAATTAATGCCAAAACAATATCGTCTGATTGATGGCATTGTGATCAGCTTTTCCCTCCGGTGTGCTGGCCGTTTACACAGTAAGTGTGGCGAAAACTCTACACCTACTTCGCTTCAGTTCACTGAGAAATGGTTTAAAAATGGCATGGTTTTGTCCAGATACAGCTTAAGTGAATCCAATATGAAAGACATTTTCTCACTTTTAACCGCACTAATCTTAGGCTATATTTGCTTCATGGGTGTTGTATTTTTCGTGGGTAAATTGATTTTTCCTTTTTTAACTAAGGAAGAATTGAAAAAGCGAAACATTGATCTTAAAAGACGAACTACTTTGTTAAGTGAAAGATGAGTAGGGCATTAGTCGTTGATGATGAACTTGATATTTGTCTGATGATAACCAGGCATCTGCAAAATCTGCACTTCGAAACGCAATATGCCCTAACTGTTAAGGAAGCCCGTTTGAAGCTTCTAAGCTCATCATATGATATCATGTTCCTTGACCTCAACTTAACAGATGGATCAGGATTTGACGTTATGCAGTATAGAAACAAGTTGAATTTGAATGCGAAAATTATTGTAATTAGTGCATATGATAGCGAGGCTCCTAAAGCAATACGGGCCGGTGCAAATCTCTTTCTGTCAAAACCATTCGCAATAAAAAGAATCAATGAAGCTCTTGAAACACTCGATTTTTTACCGAAATAATTAATTCCTGACTATGCCAAACATATTGGTTATTGACGATGACAAAGACATCTGCCTGGTATTGTCGAAGTTTTTGACGAAAAACAGTTATGTGGTTAACGTGGCCCATACGGGCGATGAGGGTTTAAAACAGTTGCGCGCAACCGACTTCGATTTAATTCTGTGCGATTACCGACTACCAGACTTATCAGGCATTGAGTTGTTGCAAAAAATTAAAATACTTAACTCGGCCGTAGCGGTGATTATGATTACTGGCTATTCTGATGTTAAAACAGCAGTAGAAACCTTTCGATATGGTGCGAGCGATTACATTACAAAACCCCTCTACCCGGATGAATTGCTGGTGACGATTAAAGAGACGATTGCAAAAAACCAATCGAAGCTGGGTGTTCCGAATTCAAATTCTGAAGGAACTAAAGCTGATAGCCGAAAATCAACTATCGGGAATCTTTCAACAGATAACTTTATTGTGGGCAAAAGCGCGCATTCGCAAACTGTACAACGGCATGTTGAATTGATTGCTCCTGCTGATATGTCGGTGGTCATTCATGGCGAGACGGGTACAGGGAAGGAATTCGTAGCTCAATCCATACACAAACTCAGCAGCCGGTCAGGCCGGCCGTTCATAGCCATCGACTGTGGAGCATTGCCAAAGGAGTTGGCAGGAAGCGAATTATTCGGACACATCAAAGGATCTTTTACAGGTGCCGTATCTGATAAGCAAGGGAGTTTTGAAGTAGCCGATGGTGGAACAATCTTTCTCGATGAAATCGGAAACTTATCGTACGAAAACCAGGTAAAACTACTACGGGTAATTCAGGAACGTAAAATCAAACGCATCGGTGCTACAAAAGATACTGCCATTGATGTTCGCATCATTGCTGCCACGAATGAAAATCTTTCAAAATCCGTGAAGGAGGGAAGGTTTCGGGAAGATCTGTATCATCGCCTAAATGAATTTAAAATCCAATTGTCGCCCTTGCGCGAACGTAAGGATGATATTCTATTTTTTGCGGATTTCTTTCTGCAGAAAGCAAATCAGTCGTTGAATAAGAATGTCCAGTCATTCTCAACAGAGGTAAAAAAATATTTTACGAATTATCACTGGTACGGAAATTTACGTGAGTTGAATAATGTTGTAAAAAGATCGGTATTGCTTACAACTGGGAATGAAGTTCAGCCTGAAAGCCTTCCGTTGGAAATTACCCAACTGAATGGTTCTTCTCAAAATGGAGAAAATATAATTATGGAAGAGAATGTTGGATTGTTAAAATCAATTGCCTGGACAGCTGAGCGGCAAGCCATTATTGATGCGCTGGAAAAGGTTAATTATAATAAGTCAAAAGCATCCGAACTGCTAAATATTGATAGAAAAACGCTTTACAATAAATTAAAACTCTATAATATTACTGCATAGGTATTGAATGAGATACTCAATTTCAAAACCTTCAGTTTTTTTGGCATCTTTAAAAACCGACTTTTTTCGTGAACCTGTTCCACGATCTTATATAGAGAACGAAGTTGGGATGCCGAAATAAATCCGGCAAGGTGTTTTGAGCTTTTAGAGATTCCTGTTCCTTAAATTTAGAGATTCCTGTTCCTTAAAATAGAAAAGTTATCCCGTTTCTGGGATAACTTTTACTAACCTAACCGAAATTACCCCTTCGTCTAAGGGATGTATTTTTTATTTGTCTGCATTAAAGTTAAAGGCCATGAAGAGTTGTGCGCAGGAGTTTTTTGCGTCACCGATGAAGGCTTGTGCTTCATCACTGTCTGCTAACTCTACCAATCCGTAATTATACCGTGCACCTACCTGAATAGCGCCAAAATTAACGCCCACACCACCTGCTAATCCTAAGTCATACGATTTGAGATGATCTCTGTCTATTTCATCTTCGCCATTAGCAAAATCGCCATCGTATGAAATATTGGCGTTTACTAAATAACTGGCATAACCGCCTGCATGAAATTCAACAGACTCGCCTACTTTGAACACCACTAACAAGGGTAAATCAATGTAGTTTAAATTATATTGCACGTCCTGTTCAAAAACACCGTCATTATAATGATTCTTTGAACCTTTCGTTGAAAAAAGCAACTCCGCCTGTAATGCAACTGCTTCCGATGCGGCAATTTGCCCATACAAACCAACATGAAAACCGATTCTGGCATTCTCATCATCTACGTCATCAATGTATAGATTGCTGGCATTAAGTCCTCCTTTTATACCGGCTCTGGCGTTCATCTGCGCTGTTGCCTGTTGATTCACTCCAAGCACAATGATAGTGAGGAGAGTGAACTGTAGAATTTTGGTTTTGATATTCATAATCAATCAATTTTAGTTTGATTATTGCTGTATAAACATTGAGCCAGAGAAGAAAGCGCATTTTTAGGGTTTTTTTGCCTGTTTTTTTGATCTATTTTTACTCGGTATTGAAATTATTTCCACACCTGTAGTCAGTAAGCCCCATGATGAAGAAAGTATATGTAAAACTTTTGTTTCTGGGCGTCATCGTGGTACTCCTGATTGTGAGCTTGATTACCTATAATAATTTAGTGAACTATACGGCTGGAGTGAAGTTAATCAGGCACTCCAACGAAATCATCAAGGCTACCGAGTTGGCTTTATCCATTCTTAAAGATGCGGAGACCGGTCAACGAGGCTTTCAACTTACCGGTGACACCGTGTATCTTCAACCGTACTATTCTGCCATCAAATTATTGCCCGGTCAACTTAAAAGATTAGATAGTTTGGTCAGGGATAGTCACCAAGAAAAAAATGTTGACTCATTGAAGACATTAGTTCAAAATCAATTCTTAATCATAGCAAACATTCTCTCCAACATTGAAAGAAGCGGATTATTTATGGATCGGTATGAAAATAGCCTGCTAGCAAGTGGAAAAAGAAACATGGATGCCATCAGAATTATAGGAAAGAAAATAGTGAAGGAAGAAGATAAGGTGTTTGATACGCGAGTGAATATGGAAGGAAGGTATAAAAGAATAACACCCGTTGCACTGCTCTTCTATACGCTGTTTGCATTGCTGGGTATTGTTCTTTTGTTTATCCGTATTCTTCAGGCCTTAGACAAGAGTAAAGAAGCTGAGACCTTACTTTCAGAAAATTTAGTAAAGCAACAACTGCAAAATCTTTTAGTAGAGGAACGTAAAATGCTGTTAAACGAGGCGGAGTCGCTGGCCCAAATGGGAAGTTGGAAGTGGACAGAAAAAAATGATGAAATGGTATGGTCCGATGGCCTCTACAAAATCTTTGATAAAAAGCCCGGTGATCGTATTACATGGGAAACATTTCTGGGGAATGTATTTCATGAGGATAAACCTCTGTTGGAAAATTTCATACGGGATGTAAAAGCTGAAAAAAAAGGTTCAAAAACTGATTATAGAATAATCATAGCCGACCAAATACGCCATGTTTCTGTTACAGCCAAACCTCAGCACGTTTCAGATGCAGGCGAAAGCATCATGCTGGGTGCCGTACTGGATATTTCGGAAAGTAAACTGTATGAAAAACAACTTCAGCAAAATAATGCGGAGCTGAAACGATCGAATGAAGACCTGGAGCAATTTGCGTATGTGGCTTCTCATGACTTGCAGGAGCCGCTTAGAAAAATTAGAGCTTTTGGAGATCGTTTGACAACCAAATTTGGCTCAACATTAACGGAACAAGGCACAGACTATATCGTACGGATGCAGGCAGCTGCTACCAGAATGCAACTTCTCATCGAAGATTTGTTATCATTCTCCCGCGTTTCGCGTGCGGAAGCAAAGTTTGAATTATTGGAGCCGTCTGTGTTGATACAGGAAGTGCTGGAAGATATTGATCTGCAGGTTAAGAATGGCGAGGCGATTGTGCGACTTGGATCGTTGCCTCGTTTTTATGGGGATAAGCCTCAAATAAAAAGACTTTTTCAAAACCTGATTTCGAATGCCGTTAAATTTCGAAAGACTGATGAAAAACCTGTGATCGATATCAGCGGAAGACTTTTGGAAAAAACAGAAATGGAAGGTGAAATGAACGGGCAATTCTCCGATATCCAATTTGTTCGTGTGAGCATAAAGGATAATGGAATAGGGTTTGATGAAAAATACACAGAAAAAATATTTAACATTTTTCAGAGGTTAAACGGTCGTACCGCTTATGCGGGTACGGGTATTGGCCTGGCTATTTGTCGGAAAATTGTTGCGAATCACCACGGATATATCTCCGCAAAAAGTATTGAAGACGTAGGCTCCGAGTTTATTGTTACCTTCCCTAAAGATATAGCGCAGCAAAAATGAAAACAAATGTAAAGTTGATCAATATACTCATGGCTGATGATGATCCGGACGACAGGTTGCTGATGAAAGAAGCGCTAGAAGAAAATAACCTTCCGAATACCATCAATTTTGTGGAAGACGGAGCAGAACTGATGGACTATTTACATAAGCGGGGAAAATATTTACGGGAAGATGTGCTCAAACCTGGACTGATTCTACTGGATTTGAATATGCCAAGAATTGATGGACGAGAAGCATTGAAACTGATTAAGTCAGACCCCAATTTAAGAAGGATTCCTGTGATCGTTCTCACAACGTCTAGCGCGGAAGAAGACATTATTAAAACGTATGATTTAGGAGTCAATTCCTTTATTTCCAAGCCTGCTAAATTTGATGACCTTGTAAAAGTAACACGCCAAATCGGGGGCTATTGGTTCCGTACCGTAGCCTTGCCAAAAGTTTAACAAGCTGTATGAAGCAAGTAGTTAAAATACTCCTCATTGAAGACGATGAAGACGATGCGTTACTGACACGGGAGTATCTGGAGGAGATTGAAAACTTTGAATTTGAGGTAGCTTGGCAACCCGACCTGGCATTAGCGAGGAAAAACATGCTGGAGGGTGACTATGAAATCTTTCTGGTCGATTACCGGTTGGGAAGCGAAAATGGATTAGACCTTATAAAATTCATTCACGACAAAGGCATACTCACACCCGCAATCGTACTAACCGGCCAGGGGGATTTGAAGGTGGATATGGATGCCAGCCGTTCGGGTGCGGCTGATTATTTAATAAAGGCTGAACTCAATGCTTCTGTTCTTGAACGAACTATTCGCTATGCCCTGAGCCAGGCAAAAGTAGTACGTGAGTTAAATGAAAAAGAAAAGAAATATCGACTGCTCTTTGAGCGATCGATTGATCCCATATTTTTAGCAACCCAAAAACTGGCGCTGATTGATGTTAATACTTCATTTTTAAAGATGTTTGGATATACAAATCAGGATGGGGCTCCTCTTGAAAGCATCTTCGAAAGCAAAGAAGACTACACATATTTTAAAAAGGCATTAAAAGAAGTTGAACAGATCAGAGATTTTGAAGTAAGCCTCATCACGAAGTCAGGCGAGAAAAAAGTTTGCCTTTTAAACTGTGTTTTTATTCCGGATCAAGCCTCGGAGTTTTGTTGTTATCAGGGTATTGTTCATGACCTCACTATCCGCAAACAGGCAGAAACTGATATGCTGATAGCCGAACGTCTTTCGCTTACTGGTAAGATCGCCAGAACAATTGCACATGAAGTCCGTAACCCGCTTACGAACTTGAATTTAGCCCTGGATCAATTAAGAAGTGAAATACCTGTAACTACTGAGTCGACCGTATTATACACGGATATTATTGAACGAAATGCGAATCGAATTGAACAGCTTGTGGGCGAAATGCTAAATTCTTCCAGACCTAAAGAACTTCATTTGGAACTGAATAGTATACGCGAAATTTTAGATGACACCCTTAGCCTGGCACTGGATCGGATTAAGTTGCGACAAATTGAGTTGAATAAAAATTATGCAGAGGATTTACCGAGAATTTTGGTGGATAAAGAAAAACTGCAAATTGCCTTTTTGAATATTATTATTAATGCACTAGAGGCCATGACACCGGATAAAGGAATCCTAACAGTGTCCACCTCTCTCAAAAATAAAATACTGTTAGTTGAGATTTCTGATAACGGAAAGGGAATAGCAGCACCGGATATCAAAAAATTATTTGACCCGTTTTTTACCGATAAGCAAAGCGGCATGGGTTTGGGCCTTACCTCCACTAAAAATATCTTGAACAGTCATAGTGCCAACATTGAAGTTACCAGTGAACTTGGTAAAGGCACTACGTTTTGTATTCAATTTAAGCTTGCTGAATAGAGAGGTTAGGTGTGCCTCCAATGGCCTTTAACATATCTCCATCCTCCGCGCGCTTTTACCCAGTGACCATCAACCCACATAGCCGATTGTTTTTTAGGTTTTACCCAATATCCTGGTGAAGCTCGATACGAATGCGTTCTTTGATTCCATACCCATGAATCACCCACCCACACATAGTTTGGACCGGGTGTAGCTGGAATTAAAATAACCTGACTGGAGGACGGCTGCTCTGTTACAACGGATTTGCAACCCGACAGCAGGAAAATGATCAAAATAGATGCAAGAATAGTTTTCATATTTTTTTTAGCGTAATCGATAGAATCAATCTAATGAGTAATGATAAAAGTTAGTGTCCTGCATTTTTTTAATTGTGCAGGACATCATAAATCAATTTTTCTTGAAAAGCGATGCTCCGAAAATGAGTGTGATTGCCAGCAAGACAACGAAAATGAAGAAAATAACCTTTGCGATGGATGCGGCACCTGCTGCAATACCACCGAATCCAAAAACTGCTGCAATAATTGCGATTATTGCGAAAATAGCTGCGTAACGTAACATAATATTTGAGTTTAAAATTTATTTATGGAAGAATATTTAGGCAGCTTCTTCCTTAACTGCTTGTTGGAGTGCCTGCAGTATTTCGAATATTGAGCCGATATTTAATGCCTCTGATTTTAACTTAAAATTGTATTTTCTGATTCAGGAGGGGAATTAATTCCCCAGGATATAGTATAAAATCTCCACAATTTTTTTCTGTCGGAAGCTCAATCATTTACCTGACAGGGTCACAACTGGGAAATTCTATTTTTCGCCTACGTACAATTAATGGCATAAAGTTTTCTTCTATGCTTATGAAATTCTCACAGGGTGTGTGAATGTGATATTAATTTTAAACTTACCATTATGAACGCAAAAAATTTGATTGCTGGCTTACTAGCCGGAGCTGCTGTTGGAGTAGCGATAGGAGTTTTACTAGCACCTGAAAGTGGTGAAAAGACAAAGTCTAAGTTAAAAAAAGGTGTACGTCAGCTGGGTGACAGCCTGATGGAAACTGCTGAGGGTTCTATCCAATCGGTAAAAGATAGATTCAACGCAAAGGTTGATGAGTTTGCTAAAAGAGGCAAAGATGGCATTAACAGTACAAGTGAGCGGGTTAAAGTCTAAGCTAATCTAAACAAAACAACCATGGATAAACTAAATATTAAAGGAACATGGAACGTAGTAAAAGGTAAGTTAAGACAGAAATACGCTCAGCTTACCGATGATGATCTGGGTTTTGCGGAAGGTAAGGAGGAAGAGTTGTACGGTCGTCTGCAGCAACGTCTTGGTAAAACCAGAGAAGAAATCAGACGCGATATCAGGGAAGAGATCGACAGACTTTAACTTCTAGGTACATCTAATAATTAATTATGAAGCGCCATCCTAAAAGGGGATGGCGTTTTTGTATCAATTCTAGCTCAATCTTACTGCATGAAGCTTAGGTCAAAAGAGACATATTGGTTATTAAAGAACGGACTCATCAATAGTTATCCTTCACTTCAAGAGAATATCTCATGTGATGTGCTCATCATAGGAGGGGGTATAACAGGTTCGCTAATCGCGTATCAGCTTTCGCAAGAAGGATATCAAACTGTTCTCATCGACAAACGCGATATTGCCATGGGAAGCACGTGTGCTACTACAGCTATGCTGCAATATGAAATAGATGAGCCATTACACACGCTCATTGATAAAGTTGGCGAGAATGCAGCTGTAGATACGTATCGTGAGGGTGTGTTAGCGATAGACAAATTAGGTGATATTGTAAAAAAAATAAAAGCAGCATGTGGTTATCAGAAAAAGCACAGTGTCTATATAGCTGATTCAAAAAAGAAGCTGGAGTTTCTCCGTAAAGAATTTGAATGTAGGAAAAAGTACAAATTTGAAGTATCATGGTTAACACAAACAGAACTTAAAAATCAGTTTGGGATGATTGGTGAAGCTGCAATTTTATCGCAGGCTGCAGCCAGTGTGGATGCGTATAATCTGGCGCACGCATTATTAACATATAGTATAGCCCAGTACAGGGTAAGAGTATTTGACCATACCAGTGCCGATGATGTGAAGCACAGTAATGGAACTACTACAGTTATTACCGACAACCAGAGTATGATTGAATGCAAGCATGTTGTGTACGCCACTGGTTATGAGGCACAACCCATGCTCAAAAAAAATGTTGTTAATTTAAACAGCACCTATGCGCTTGTAAGTGAACCGCTTTCAAAAATACCGGAATCGTTATTAACAACCATTTTTTGGAATACGCAAGATCCATATTTGTATTTGCGTACCACTGCCGATAACCGGATTTTAGTGGGTGGAGGAGATGTAGGTTTTAAGAATGCATTAAGAAAGGACAGGCTGATTGATAAGAAGGAAATTTTTTTATTGAAAAGTATAAAAGAAATACTTCCCGATTTAAACCTCATACCCGACTTTTCCTGGGCGGGTACTTTTGGTGTTACAAAGGATGCTCTTCCGTATATGGGTGCATACCCTGAGTATCCTAATAGCTATTTTGTTCTTGGTTTTGGTGGAAACGGAATCACCTTTAGTGTGATGGGCATGAACATTATATCCGATGCGCTCTCCGGTCGTCACAATAAATTTTTAGAATATTTTAGCCTGAAGAGATAAAAAAAGAAGGGCTCTATTAAAGCCCCCGGAATCTCTATATCGTAACCTACGCCAGCATTATCTGGATCAGGTAATTGGAGTATGATCTCAGTTTGATTGTAACATCAAACACCTCCGAATTAAAGTTTCTCCCTTAACGTATAGAAATAAGCATGCCAATGCCAGGTAGGCTTATCACTGCTTGGTTTTAGTGAAAAAGGATTTTGTTGGGTACCTATTGAAACAATGTAGGTAAGAATTCCACACCTCCCCACGATGCGGCCGTGTTAAATGGTGTTAATAGGTATTTTACCAGTGGCCTCATTTTTGAATCCACCCAGTCAATGCCTCATTGAGCTTGCTGAGAAAATAAATCAGCCTGCTGAAGAAATGGAAGTAGAGGAAGTGGAATAGGGTTTTGTTTCGTCTCTTCTAAAAGGTCACTTCAACGTGGCCTTTTTTTTGTGATAATATTCTAAGTTAATTGGCACATCTGTAGAAATCCCTCCCCATGTGTTCTATTGAATTTATTGACCATTCTAATCTGTATTGAACTATGAAAAAAAAGAGAGTATCAAAATTTAGTGTACTATCAAATACCTTTTCGAATGTGGTAACAAAAGCATCCGGACGGCCTCTCGCCTCCATACTTGCTTTTTCTTTAATTATTGTCTGGCTTTTGAGCGGGCCAATTTTTGGTTTTTCCAATACCTGGCAACTCTTAATCAATACTACCACTACGATCGTTACGTTTCTGATGGTCTTCATTATTCAACAATCCCAAAATAAGGATACGATGGCGTTGCAATTGAAACTTAACGAATTAATTGCCTGCGAAAAACAAGCTAGTAATAGATTAATCGACACAGAAGACCTCACAACCGAAGAGCTGGAAGTATTGAAAAAGTACTATGTTAAATTATCCAAATTGGCTGAAAAGGAAAACGACCTTCACAGCTCTCACTCCATTGATGAAGCTTCTGCTCTTCACCAAAGCAAACGCAAAAACATCAAATAATTAAGAATCACTCGCAGGAATAAAGTTATTCAAACCTTGTAACGGTAGGTTTAAACACCTGACTTGTGCCAAACAGATCCGGCAAGGTGGTTGAAAATTTGAACTCCCATGCTGAACCAAAATTTTTATTCTTGCCATAGTAACCCAATTCAATAGAAATTAAAGGTAGAACCAGGTTTTCATTTAGAATTCGTACACCTGACCTGATAGTCGGAAATACGGTTGTTCTATATTGTGAAAGCTCAAAATTTCCAGGTACTACCTGACCATTTATAAGCATGTTTAAATCAAAGCGATGAAAGAGTGCAAACTGAAAGCCATACACATACCACGATGTGAAGTAAACGGTTTCAAATCCTAATGAAAGCTTCTCATTCCCAAGGGGCGGAAGGGCGTTGCTATCTTCCCATTTACCTTCCAGCGTGATAGTCCTATCTAAAATTCGATTTAGCCCCTTTGTATAGTTTATGAAAAGAAATTGCCTGACTTGCATTTTTCTCCATTTGAAAAGATTACTAAAATACGTACCATCTACTGTCACTAAGCCGTCTTCAGGGATCGAGTTCTTATAAAAACTACCGGTCGTAAATGCAAGGTTGATATAGCCGATGTTTGTAAAATACTTTCCCCACGTTCCTCTTACCTCAAAATAGGGCCGATCAATAAATTCATTGAATTCTTTTCCAAAAATCAGGCTTACTGCTCCTCCTGTTGGTATATCTTCGGTTCTTCCAAAGCCGCGTATCCGTAAACTCTTTAAAAAATTTCGTTTCGTCAGTGATGTACTTCCCAATACCAGCGTACGATCAAAGAAAAAAGTATTGGAGTCTGCGCTAACAAAAGGTCGTTCAATAAAGTTACGGGGGTTTATACGGGCGGAGAAAATAATATTCATTCGCTTTTTAAATTCGAACGACCTTCCTGCCCACACGTCTATGCTATTCTCGGTATACGCGGTTTTTAGTGTATCGTACGATTCGGCATAAAAGTTTTCATTTGTTCGATACACATCTACGCCCCCGGCATATTTAATTTCGGGAGCAAAAAAATCTCTTCCCAGTGTGATGCGTGTGCGCTCCCGAATATAGTTATTGGTATACTGAAGCTCTCCCTGAATGAAGGTTTTAAAAAAATTCGGTTCACGCAGTATTATCTCGTACCCGTTTTTCGGAGTGTACTCTGAACTTCTGAAATAAGATACCTGTAGTTGCCGGGCGTAACCCAGAATATTAATGTCATACACATCAAATCTGTATTTTTTAAACGAACTGTAATCTCCTGAAACCCCAATGGAGGCAACATCCTGGGTGACTACGATTACATCCACCACATTCGGTTCCTTTTTATTTTTCTTTAAATAAATCCTCGCATCGCGCAACGTTTTGAATTGCCGTAATATTCTTTCATTGTCAGCCAGTTGGTATGGATCCACTACATCGCCCACATCAAAGAGTAAGTTTTGTTTAATAATTCTTGAACGGGTATCGGTATGGATTCTATTGATAAATTTTCCAAGATTGGTGGATGTCTTTTGGAGCGTATCCACCACAGAGCCCTCTAACAAATCAACGCTTTTAACAACGATAGAGCCAATGGTATAACCTGCATAGGACTTAAAGGTCTCTTCGCTCTTCACCACGGCACTGACCAGCTTTTCTTTCCGTCCTCTTTTTTTTACAACAAATTCAAAAATATCGTTGGTGACTTTATTGCCCGAAGCTTTTCGCGCCAGGGAATCATAAAATTGCCCTGATTTTAGGTACGGATTTTGCCTAATCTTTATTTTTTTAGCTTCATTATTTGTTAAGTAGATGACTGTATCCTTTCTTGTAATAAAGGCTGTGTCTCTTAAAACAACTTGCATTCCCTTTTTTACTTTTAATTTTTGCTTGCTCTCTTTTTGACCAGCTGCCGGGGCGTTAAGTAAAGTCATCAGTACAAACACAAGCAGTATTTCCTTTCTCATAGCTATCGACTCTTACTCTAAATTCATGCTACGATTTTGACTTATAAAGCACGCATTTAGTAATGCTTGTAGAAAATAGCGGGGAAAAATCTCTACACTAATTATTGTCTGATTGGCCTAAAGGCAGTTTTCTGTGAAGCATTTGCTTTGGCATGTGTTTTCCTATTGATTCTTGAAAATCGTTGTCTGTATGACATTTTCTAACACACTTATTAATGTTGCAGACATTTCTAAGTTTATAGCCAATTTTTTTAAAAAGGCACTCTTTCCTCCTTACGAGATGAAGGAGATATTGAATCAGTGTTTTGCTGTCGGCAACAAATCATTTTTTCTGATAACCTTTACATCCTTTCTAGCCGGAATTGTTTTTACGAAACAATCGCAGCCATCGCTGGCATCGTTTGGGGCTGAGTCATGGCTGCCCTCTTTAGTTTCACAGGCAGTCATACGGTCGTTAGGTCCATTGATCACCGGTTTGATATGTGCAGGTAAATTGGGTTCAAACATTGGCGCTGAGTTAGGGAGCATGCAGGTGACAGAACAAATCGATGCTATGGAAGTTTCTGGCACACGTCCGTTCTCATATTTAGTCGTGACACGTGTAATTGCTACCACGCTGATGTTACCCTTGCTGGTAATCTATGCCGATATGGTAGCATTGTTCGGATCTTTTATCATGGTAAACTCTTTTAATAATTCCAGCCTACTGTTATACGCGAATGAAGCTGCGGCCTCCATTACGTATACAGATATCATTTCATCCATGATCAAGTCAGCCTTATTTGGTTTTGCCATCGGCATTATCAGTAGTTATGCTGGCTATCATTCTGATAAAGGAACAACCGGTGTGGGAAAAGCTGCCAACACAGCCGTAGTAGTATCGATGGTTTTCATTTTTGTAATTGATCTGATTGTATTGCAATTCCTCAACCTGATTCGCTAATGGAAACTCAAACCACCGTGCCTGAAGCTCAAAACCCCACTACGGTAAACAAAGTAGTTGTAATAAAGCATTTGGAAAAAAGATTCGGAGATAAGGTGGTGCTTCATGACGTAAGCCTGGACTTGTATGAGCGTGAAAATCTAGTTGTGTTAGGCCGTTCAGGCTCGGGCAAGTCGGTACTGATTAAATGCATGGTAGGATTACTGAAACCCGATGGTGGTGAAATTCATGTGTTGGGTTATGATGTCCCCTCACTATCAGACGCGAAACTCAATGAGCTACGGCTGCAGGTCGGTTTTTCCTTTCAGGGAAGTGCGTTGTATGATTCGATGACCGTGAGAGAGAATTTGGAGTTTCCATTGAAAAGAAACCTGGGTGTTTACGACAAGGCGCAATTAGATGAAATGGTAATGACTGCCTTACAAGAGGTTGGATTGGAAAGCGCTGTAGAGCAAACTCCGGCAGAGTTATCGGGTGGAATGAAAAAAAGAATTGGAATAGCCAGAACGCTTATTCTTAAACCTAAAATTATGTTATACGATGAACCTACCTCAGGTCTTGATCCGGTAACATCCGTTGAAATCAACGAACTGATTCTTTCCGTTCGTGACAAGCATCAGACAGCTTCTATTATTATCACACATGACATTAGCAGCGCCCATCAAACCTCCGACAGAATTGTGGCGCTCATCAATGGAGGAAGTAAACTACAGGGCACGTTTGCCGAGCTAAAAGCAGCAAATGACCCTGATCTTAAACGGTTTTTTAGCTATTAACTAATACAGTATGGAAAATGAGGACATCAAGCAGAATGTAAAATTAGGAGCGTTTGTCATTGGAGGCATTGCACTTTTCTTAGTAGTCATGTTTTACTTAGGAAAGGAAAATAATTTCTTTAGCAAGACATTTATCGTGTCGGCCATATTTAAAAATGTGGAAGGACTGAATGATGGTGATGCCGTGTGGCTATCGGGAGTGAAAATTGGCACCGTCAAACGTGTTCAAGTTATTTCCGAAGGACAGGTAATTGTCAGTCTGATGTTGAAGGACAAACAAAACGAATTTATCAAGAAAGACGCCACTGCCTTTATTGGCTCCGATGGATTGGTGGGCAGTAAGATTGTGGTGATCAGGCCGGGAAAATCCGATCATGCAATTCAGGATTATGATACGATCAATGCGCTGTCTCCGGCAGACACGCAGGAACTGTTAAACATTGCCAAAGAGGTAGGCATGACTACCCGTTCTATCACAGAGGACCTTAAATTGATTTCAGCCAGACTCAACAAAGGTGAAGGGATTTTCGGAGAGCTGCTGAAGGATGGCCCTATGTCAATCGAGCTTCGCCAAACGATTAGCGCCTTGAAAAAAACCAGCGAAAACGCCAGTCATGTAACTGAGAATGCGCAAAAATTATTGGAAGAAGTAAATAATGGAGATGGACTTATTACCAAGCTGATCACCGACACCACCTATGCTCAAACATTTGAAACCACCTTAACCAACATTGGGGAAGTAGGCAAAAACTCAAAGAAGATGTCGGAAGATCTTCAAAATATCATTACCAAAATGAACAGTGGCGACAATGCCATCAGCGTCTTGCTGGCCGACTCCGCTTTTGCGAATAAATTGAAGGGAACGCTCGATAATGCCAAGTCAGCATCCGCTAAACTCGATGAAAACATGACAGCTTTGCAGCATAATTTTTTACTGAAAGGCTATTTCAAAAAACAGAAAAAAGCTGAGGAAAAAAAGAAAAAGATATAATGCATGGAATTCTTTTCTACAGAAATCATTGTCAGTTTAATTACCCTCACGTTTCTGGAAATTGTACTGGGTATTGATAACGTTGTATTTATATCCATCATTAGTGGACGATTGCCAGTCTCGCAGCAAAAGAAAGCACGTCTTATTGGCATTTCTCTCGCTTTCGTGGGGCGTGTCCTCTTGCTCATTGCCATCAATTGGATCATTGGGCTGAACAAACCATTCTTTTATGTTGGAGATTTTGCAGTGAGCTATAGAGATTTAATTTTGATTGCAGGTGGTTTGTTTTTAATCGGGAAGAGTACATCCGAAATCCACAACAGGATAGAGGGCAAAGGAGAAAGTTCGAAGAAAGTTAAAAAACTAACGCTACGTTCAGCGATCATTCAAATTTTAATTCTGGATTTAGTTTTTTCTCTTGACTCCATCATCACAGCTATAGGCCTGGTTGATAATGTACTTGTTATTGTAATAGCCATTGTTATTTCGCTGGCCATCATGTTGTTCTTCTCAAAACGGATCAGCGATTTCATAAATAAGCACCCGGCCATGAAAATATTGGCAATCTCATTTCTGATCATGATTGGTACTGTACTGGTTATAGAAGGATTACACGTGCATGTGCCCAAGGGTTACATTTATGTGTCGATGGTGTTTGCGTTGGGAATTGAAGTAATCAATATGCGGATTAGCCGAAATAATAAGCCCAATACTAAAGTATCACTAAACGTAAAAGAAAATGAAATTTGAACAAAAGAAAATACAAGCAGGTGACCTTACCGTTAGTTATTTAGACGAAGGCACGCAGCCAGGCGTACCCGTCATATTTATTCATGGTTTTCCATTTAACAAAGTGACGTGGGAAGATCAACTTGATTTACTGAAAGATGATTATCGTGTATTGGCATACGATGTGCGTGGGCATGGCGACTCGAATCCTGGCGTTGAACAGTTTAGTATTCAACAATTTGTATCCGACCTATTTCTCTTTATGGATGCTCTATACATCAAAAAGGCATTTGTCTGTGGGTTGTCAATGGGTGGCTATATTGCGCTGAAAGCTATTCAGCAAGATCCAGATCGAATTGCAGGGCTTATTTTATGCGACACGCAATGTGCTGCCGATACAGAGGAAGGAAAAAAGAAACGATCAGAGACAATTCAGGCTGTTCAAGCAAACGGATTGAAGCAGTATACTGAGGATTCTGTTGAAAAGTTGTTTAGTAAAACTTCGCTTGCTGAAAAAAAAGATATCGTGTCTCGCATTGAAGGAGCCATTTTGCATACACCGGTAGAAACCATCACGAAAACACTTTTAGCGTTGGCAGAACGGGCGGAAACATGTTCTTCATTACACCTGATTAAGATTCCGGTGCTGATTATGGTAGGAGAGGAAGATCAAATCACCACTCCGGAAGCTGCACGAAAGCTGCATGCATTAATAGCGCATTCTGAATTACACGTACTGGAAAAAGCCGGTCATGTTTCAAACCTGGAAGCTACTGAAAAATTTAACATGCATCTTCAAACTTTTTTAGAAACCGCGAGCCCGAAGATAGTATAAGAATCGCTGGCCATATTTTTAAGAGTGTGGAATATTCTTCTCAGGAGTTGTTTAATGATGATTGCAATCCACTATTTTTTATTAGGATTCCCACTACTTCTGATGGCCTGAAAATTGAGGTTGTTTTAGTTCACATATACTATCCATTAATGAGAAACTTACTATTCAGCTTTCTTTCCTTCCTTTTATTAGGTGGTTTATTGAGCAGCTGTCAGGTTATTGTCGATATTTTCGAGGCTGGTGTGTACTCCGGAATTTTCCTGGTTGTGTTGGTCATTGGCATAATCATTATTGTTATTACCAGATTAAGTAAAAGAAAATAACCTATTATGAAAAGGTTCACCACCACAGATCATAGTCAATCCTGGAAGCATGATAAGTATGGGTTTGCTAAAAATTGGAGAGTATTATTTTCCGGTAAAACCGCTGTTCACAGTAGAACGCTGGATTGGTTGAGAGAATTTTGGGAGTTGATTAAAACTACGTTCGGCCATTGGAATGAACGAGATCCGTTTAACAACAGTATTATCATTGCCTATTACACTATTTTTTCGCTGCCGGGTTTATTAGTCATCATTATTAACATAGCCGGATATTTTTATGATAAGCAGGAAATAACCACGCAAATATCAAATCAAATTGGATCTGTAATGGGTGGCGATACTGCTAAGGACATTGAATCAATTGTGAGCAAGGCGGGTGAGGCTAAAGACAACCTGATTTCTTCAATTCTTGGAATTGCTGTGCTGCTTTTTGGAGCAACAGGTGTATTCTATCAACTCCAGCAGATGATGAATAGAATCTGGGAGGTAAAGCCAAAAGTTAAAACAACACATAAAATACTGGAGCTCATCAGGGATAGACTTTTTTCGTTTGGGCTTATTTTGGTAGTAGGGTTCTTACTATTGGTATCACTGGTTCTCTCTGCTGCACTAAGCGCAATCAGTAGTTGGGTATCTATACATTTATCCGAATCATTGAATGTGGTATTTAAATTATTGGATGTGTTGATATC
>JANNQJ010000186.1:0-17111 GCA_031400675.1 Cyclobacteriaceae bacterium | reverse complement strand
TGTTGAAAACTGTAGCCTACCTTCAATTGCGATTGAGGCAGGTATTTAGCAGAATTGTATCGTATTTTGAAGGGGGTAATAAACCGGGGAACGGAAAGGCTCGCCTCAGCCCCAATTTCAACTGCATTCAGGGAAGTAGTTTGTTTGTTTCTCACTTGCCACTCATACGATCCGTTTAATTTGAATTGAAACATTTCAGCGCCATGGAAGATATTCCGATTCGTAGAGGTGAATTCAATGCCAGGTCCAACAAAGTTGTTCGACTTTGAAACAGCATCGACCTGAAATTGAAATGATTTTTTGAGTAAGGGAGTAAGATAAATATAAGCCCGAAGCCCGGAGGAATCCCTTCTATTTCCCCGGTATTTTATATTCACATACTTAAATGTATTGAGGCCCATGAGGTGACTCAAGGTGTACTCATGATTAATCCGCCTGTAAATACTATCAGGCTTCAGGTTAATTACATTTGTTAATACCCTCGGCTTAAAATTATGTTGGTTGTCGATATACATGAAACCATCTACTAACGTAGTGTCACCGGTGGTGGCAAGGCTGTCGTTGGAAAGTTCATAGTTTGGAAAAACGTACACTTCCTTCACGCGGTAAATGCGCCTGGCTTGCTCGGGAATTCCAGGTTCTATGGTAAGGTCAAGCTCAACCATTCTTTCTCCAACGGTGGTGTCAGCTTTAAAAAGCAGATAGCGATCATCGAAATAAAAATAACCAGCATTTTCAAGTACTTCTTCAATTCGCTGTTGTTCTGCACTCAATAACTCCAGGCTGTAGCGCTCTTTTTCTTTCAGTAAAGAAGTTTCTTTTATTTCGTTGAGTCGCGATGTTTGCATCGTATCAAGGAAAATGTAATTGATATTTCGAATTCTATAGGGGCGTTCGAGCAATGCCGTGTAAATGGCTTTGCTGTTCTTACGTTTTGTTTTGATTTCGAAACTTACCCTGGATTTAAAATAGCCCTCGTTATTCAATTGACCTTCGAGCGCTTGTGCAGTCTCATCGGGCGTGGCGTCTGCCAGCAGCACGGGCGGATTCCCTAACTTGTTTTTAATGAAATTACGAAACCCCTTTTTCTTTTTGGGAGTACCTGCGATGTAATAAAACCAAACTGCGGGGCGCATACCTAAAAATGTTCCGTTGGGTTCCGGAAGGATCAACGTTTCCAATTCTTTGCGCAAAGTACGCTTGCCTCCGATTTTTCCTTGAGGCTTTAAGTTGATGTCAGCACCGGTGTAAAACGTTTCTCCTTCTTTTAAAAATTTTGTGGCTGTGCATCCTGACAATAAAATTATACAGCCAAGCAAAAATGTAAGCCTTCGCGGACTTGTTCCGCGATCTCCTTTGAGAGATACGACAATAGGATGCCGGAACCTGCCTACCGGACAGGCAGGCAGATCCGGCAAATGGTTTTTACTTCTCCTTAACATTGGCCTTAAATAATTCTCGCAACGTGTTGTAATCTTTAATATAGATAAGACCAGCCCCGGTTTCAGTTAGCTCCCCGTCAATCATATCGTAATTGCTCGTTCGGAATCCAGTCACTCGAAATCTGCCATCGCTGGTTAATTTGTATTCAAGCGCCAGGTCGCCAATGTAATCAGATACCTCTTCCTGCGTTGTGTTTTCACCCTCTACATCCACGTTGCCCGAAAGTTTTACAACCAACCGATCGTTGAATAAAGATTTTGAAACACCGAGTTGCACTTGGGTATCACCTTGTGCTTCCCCGGTTGAATAATCTTCATACGATTTTATATCCACGCTTAGTTGAACGCCTTTGATATTTTCCGAAAGCCTGTTGAGTTGATCAGATAAGATCCGACTTACGCTGGTACGGGTTGCATTGGCCACATCAGAACCTGCCTGGCTTTCAAGCGGATTATCAGAAACGAAACGTCTGAGAATGAGGAGGGCGAAAACCTGTTTGTTTACATCCGATTCGCGGGTATTGATGTCGTTTATTTTGGCATAAATGGCACCGCCAAAGGCACCACGCTTTTCCATGGGCATGTCAATTTGAAAAGTGATTTGTGGAGCCAGTAACTGCCCTTTGATGTCGAGCAGTACATAGAATGGTAATCGTTGGCGATAGGAATTGAGTTGCGCCTGATCGGTGGTGTTGATTTGATTGGCAATGAGATCTAAAGGAGATGTTTCAACTTCGTAACGCGCACGAATATCCAACAGCGCATTCAGTGGATTGCCTGCCCAAATAATAGTACCTCCTTTTTCGATATCAAACTTGCGTTTCACAAGTTTGTAGAAGGAGAGATTATATGTGCCTTCAGAAATTTCGTACCGACCGGATAGGTTCATATTTCCGGAAGCGGTCATATCAAACGTGAGGGTTGAGTTTCCTTTCACGGAAAGTTTGTCGCCTGTCATGGGATCAATGACAATGTGCAGTGTTTCATCATCGCTGAGTTCCAGATTTGCAGAAATATCGATTCCTGCAAAAACGGATGCAATGGTATCTTCGAGATTAATGTCGGCCAGAAACGGATCAAGCCCGGCATCTTTATCAACAAATTGTACGATGCCTTTTTGCTCCATAACACTTTTTTGTGCTTGTGGTACGACATAGGTTAGTTCGCTGTCTTTACTTAGACTGGCTGTCATGTCAATTTTTGGGCGGTTGGAATTGCCTGTAATACGCGTAACGGTATTAAGTTTTACCTTGCCGTAGAAGAGCTTGTTATCTTCTTCAGTTGTATTCAGCAGTTGAAAATTTTTAGCGGTAAGTCTGAGATTAAATCTAAACTCCTTATAAGCATGCGTTAGAATGTCACCCTGTATGACAGCTTCATTTTTCTTGCTATCGTTGATGGTGAAATCATTAAAGGCAATGCCTGATTCTTCAAAGGATATAGTTTCGTTCGTCAGGAAGAATGTATTGTTCAGATACACTGATTTAAAGGAAGCGTCTTGAAACGTAATCTCGCCACGGATAACAGGCTTTTTAAAGTTTCCGGATAGTTGGAGATTGCCCAGGGCATTTCCTTTTACATTTTTTAACTGACCATACGAGAGCGGTTCAATCAGTTTAAGATTCAGTGGAGAGAGATTGACTGAAAGATTAAACTCAGATATTGTTTCATCGGAGAGGTAAAATCCATCAGCCTTCAGGTTAGAATCTTCATTCTTGATCAGTAAATCAATTCCATAACGGTTGCCTGCATGCGACATCACCAACGTTAAATCCCCATACGGTTGTTCCAATACTTCTAGTCTGTCAATCTGAAGTTTGGAATTAAAACTTCCCTGTGCTGCGGTGGTAAATTTCAAATTACCATTGAGTTTGCCATTGGCTGGCATCACACCTCTTACAACCCGCGTTAAGCTGGATAATTGCAAATCCTGAAACTCAACCGAAATCGTAGAATCTTTCACGGTTGTTATCAATGCAATTTTCTCCTGCCCGCCTGTGATAAAAAAATTATGGGCTTGTATTCCTTGAAAATTAAAGTCAAGATAGTTGTCCTCCGGCACTTTCCATTCTGTATAGTTTAAAACAACCTGGTCCTGGAGAAATTTAAAGCGAAACTTATCCTGTTCACTTCTGATGACTCCGCCCAATACATATTTCTTTTCGTTTTTCGAGTTCAAAATTTGGAACGCTGAATGAATGGAGTCATTCTGAATTTTTCCGGTCAACTGTACAACATCAATTGTGAGGGTGTCTTGTGTGACATTTTTTAAACGAAACTTATAATTCAGGGCAGAAGAATCTGAAGTAATTAAAACAGAAAGAGAATCTACAGCGGTGGTAGCATATTTAATTTTAGCAATGTCAATTTCTATATTGAGTTTGTTTTCTTCGCTGTTAAATTCCCCCTTAATTTTCCCCGGAATAAAAGGGTCTAAATCCGGGATCAGTATTTCTGTAATGAGGTCGGTGTTTTTTAAAATCAGATCGAACTTGAAATTTTGCGGTGATTTAAATGGGGTTATCGTTTTGTCCTGTAAAGAGAAATACTGATTAATGTGCTGCCGCATAACTCCTGCCAGTCTGAATAAATTAAAAGTTCCGGTAAACTCACCTGAAACAATATCAGATTGGATCGTCATGTTGCTTTCGCCTACCTGATCAATACTTGCAAACAAGAGTGAATCGACCATATAAAGCGTTTCGCCATTGTAGATAGCTACTTTGCGAATAGCCATATTGCCGTTAATGACCTGAAAATCTGAAGTTGCGAGATTGATATCCAGCTTTCCTCTTGCTTTAAGCGGGCGTTCAGATAGATTAAGTTTTTGAAAATTTGCATTTTTCAAATCAAACGTGAAGTTGTAAAGGGGTATATCTTGTTGATAATCAAAGTCTCCTGATAAAACAAAATCCAGGTTTTCGTCATGCAAGGATCCTGTTCCGGAAAACAGATATTTATGAAGCTTCCCTTCGAGTTTGAAATTTTTATAGTCGTATTGATTGTATTGAAACTGGTCAACAGACAGATCAAAGGTTGCGTTAATTGTGTCCATCTTGAACCCTGAACCCTTCACAGATGCCTGCATGTCAATCGTACCCATGGTTTGAGGTTGCTTCAGAATTCTCCCCAGTTGCAGCTGCCTGGTTTTTATGACGGCATCATACGTGGGAATAGAAGTGAGATCCATTTTCCCTTGAGCATCCAAGTCGCCTGCATCGCTCGTGAACGTAGCTTGTCCGTTTGAAACTTTTATTGTTCCTGCATACTTCCCTTTTACTTCAATCCATTCGGGTAATTGAATGGATTCTGGAATAAGTGAATCCGCAAGGACTAATCGTACATCTGAAGCTACTGTATGAAATTTATGTAGTTCAATCTGCATAACAGCACGATCAATATTCGGCAACCCTTTTATATTCCCCTGTAATGCAAGGGTCGTATTACTGAGAGTTTTAAGGTTAAGTCGATTAATGGTGAGATCTGCTAATGTACCAGTCACATCGGTGTCAACGATGATTGTTGTTGATTCTGGCAATTCAAGGGGTACACTATCCAACAGGGTTGGTGACAACAATAGAATGTCTTTTAATGCAATAATGGATTGATCAAGTTGAAAGTCGATTGTGGCTTGATCATATTGAGCGAGTGAAGGAAAGGATGCGCTGCCTTTCAAGTCAATTTTAGAATTGCACGATCGAATGATGAATTTATTTAAATCAAGTTGCTGATCAGTCAATTCCAAGTCAGCAGAAAAAGACTGTATGTTAAAACCACTTTTCTCCTGGAAGGATACGTTCTCAATATTTCCTTTGAGCACATTTCCTTTTAATTCTAAGTCTTCTGCTAAAAGCTGAAGACCGAATACAAAAAGGTGATTAAAATCAAGTGAACCCTTTACAGGTTTCATGTTGAAGTCATCGTACTGCAGGCTGTTATCAGCAAGCATGATTTCATTAACTTTAATATCCCATGGAATGTTGAGCCCCGTAAACAGGATTATACTATCCTTTTTTTGTGCGTTGACTTTGGGTGCAGCAAGTTGATCCTGCCGATACGAAATGACAGATCCTTTTAATTCTACATAATCAATGTCAATTTTATTCTTATTTAAATCAACCTCATTTGCTTCGATGTGGAATTTTTCCAGATCAGCATGAATATTTTGACCTGCTGCATTCTTGTATTGAATTTTTGTGCTGTTGAGCTCAATAGTCTCAAAGCTTATTTTCGGCATTTTCGATTTTACCGTATCTTCTTCAGTAATACTTGTTGAAGCAAGTTGGCTTTGCATGATTTCAGCCTGTGTATTTGTCAACTCAAATGACTCGACTGCATATATTGATTCAGTAAGATCAAATTCATTCATGCTCAAATCCAAGGCTCCAATATTTAGAGTAATGTCATTGCCTGCGAACTTATCCTGAAATGAAAATAGAGTTTTTGAAATAGAAACCTCTTCAATACTGAATTGCCATGCCGTTGTAGTGGTATCTGCAGCAACGGGGGTAGCTTTGTCTCCTACAAAAGCTTCTATGATGTAAGTGAAATTAAACGTACTGTCGTTAGCGGAACGTTTGATCGAGGCTGTACAATTGGTGAGTTCAATTACATTAAGCTCTATTTGGTTTTGGATGAGCCCCCATAAATCCGTATCCACGCTCAACTCACCAGCGTACAATAACGTATCTTTCGACTGGTCTTCGAGGTACAATCCCTTCAGTACTATTTTTTTGGGGAAAGAAATAAAAATATGCTCAAGGTTAACTTCAGTGCCAATCTTATTCTCCAGAAAAAAAACAGCCTTTTGCGTTAACTTATTTTGTATCGCAGGTAATCGAATTAACAAAATCAGAATGATCAGTAAAAGAAGGAGAGAGACTAAAACCCAACCGAATACCTTAACCACATTTACAAAAATTCCCTTTACTGATTTAATGGTTTTCACTTGAAAGGAAATTTTATTGATAATTTTTTACCCAGATGTGCGATTAATTGTTAGATAGGAGAATATTGAGAACAATGAATACATTCTATTCTTCAAAGGTTGTTTCAGTCTTCTTAAATAGTTTAAAAAACGAGTTGAAGATTCTCGTGATCATCTCAATTACCATAAGAAATAAACCCAGTGCTCTCATTTTCCTCATATCAGCTATTGAAAATCAATAAAAACTTCTACTCATTCTTTTAGCTGATTTCTTCTTCGCTACAACAAGCATGATCAGCCCGGAAATTGTCAATATGGCACCAAAGGTAGTCGTCATGTATAAACGCGCCTTCTGTTGAGAACCGATTTCTGTGCGATCGATTTCATTTTTACCAATTGTGTTATAGCCTGTAAGCGTGGTTATCATAATTCCAATAGCGATTAGCAAAACCGACAAACCCCTCATATTGATTTTTATTTATTACTGTCAAGACAAATCATCGGCCAGCCGTTTGTGCTTAGTTAAGGGCATTTTATTAAGAAAAGTGTGTATATATTTCTACAATCTGGCTATTAGGCGCACAGCCTGAAAAGGATTATGATCATTCTAAGGTAACACCGGCATTGATTAAATGGCATGGAATCAGCAAACGATTAAAAAAAGTTCAACTTTGAATTTAAAACTCAACGAACCATGAAGACTCTTTTGCTCCACGCTCCTTCCCTCATTTTAATGTTTAGTAGTTTTTCAGTTAGCGCGCAGGAAACGGATCCAGTTAAAAAAGCCCACTCGGCCAATGAAGAAAAAGCCGAAAATAATGTCGTAGATGAGGATGTTGCAGAATTCCTGGTTAAGTCTGCCGATGCGCGGATGATGGGTTCACGTGAAGGAAAACTAGCTACAAAGAAGGGAACTACAGAGGCCATACGTGACTATGGTCAATGGATGATAAAGGATCAGGCAATTTTATTGAAAGAAATTAAGCGCATGGCCGCAACACGCAATATTACGTTGCCAACAAATATTAGTGAGGAAAAAGAGGAAGGTCGTGAGAAACTAGCCGATAAAGAAGGGACTGATTTTGATGAAAAGTTTGTTAAGATGATGACCATCGATCATGAACGTGATGTTAAGCTCTTTGAAAAGGCACTTCAATTCAAAGATAAAGGCGTGAGCTCTTTTGCGAGAAAGTATTTGCCTACCATTCAAGCGCACTTAAATAAAATTGAGGCTATCAAAGATTTATCAAATTAATTTTCTTTTCGATAAAAATTATTGTATGGCGAAATATTCAAAAAATGCCCAGCAGACTGTAGGTCGTGCAGTTCGCAAAATGAAAAGAGGAACCCTGAAATCCAGCAATGGTGATACCGTTACCAACCCAAAACAGGCTATCGCAATTGGAATATCAGAAGCTAAAGAAAAGGGATATAAGGTTCCAGCAAAGAAGCCAAGAAGTAAAAATTTAAAATAATTTTTCGTATCAACCTGTTGCTGTATATTGACTACAACACCATCATCAGCATTGAATGCCTAAGCAGAACCTCTCCAACTTTACTTATGCGAATCACGTAAAGTTGATTAAGGGGGGAGTAGATTTTTTCCAGCAACTAACACTAGCGATTGAGAAAGCTGAACGCACGATCTACTTTCAAATTTATATTTTTGATGAGGATGGCACTGGACGTGCCATTGCTAATGTGCTGATGGCTGCCGCACAGCGAAAGGTAAAAGTATACTTGTTATTGGATGGTTTTGCTTCACAAGGGTTATCATCATCTTTCATTCAGGAACTAAAGGATTCCGGAATTTATTTTCGGTGGTTTAAATCATCTTTTAAGAATAAAAAATTCTACCTGGGCAGAAGGCTACATCATAAAGTAATTGTAATTGACAGCATAAAAAGCTTTGTATGTGGTATGAATATAAGCGACCGCTACAACGATACCCCCGAAAGCATTGCTTGGCTTGACTGGGCCCTGTATACAGAAGGAGCAGCTTCGATTAGATTAGAACAGGTGTGTAAAAGGCGAATCAAAGACTACTCTTCAAGCGAACACCCAAAGCAGGAAAGTGAAGTGGAGTCTGGTAAAAAGTGTGCTGTAAAAATATGTATCAACGATTGGGTAGCGCGAAAATCGGAAGTTACGAAAAGCTACCTGAGCATGCTGAACAAGGCAACTTCTTCGGTTATCATGATGTCGCCTTATTTTTTGCCTGGCTACCAGTTTCGAAGAAGCCTGGTGAAGGCGGTAAAAAATGGAGCAAGGGTTCAGGTTATAGTAACGGGGGTTTCTGACATTTTTGTTGCAAAATATGCTGAACGATACATGTATGACTGGCTTTTACGAAATGGGATTGAAATTCACGAATACAAAAAACATGTATTGCACGGTAAAATTGCTGTTTGCGATGGTCAGTGGGTATCTGTTGGTTCTTATAATGTTAATAACCTAAGCGCCTACGCGAGTATTGAACTCAACATGGAAGTGAAAAACGAAGAATTTGCTTCATACGTAGAACGTCAATTAGTGAATATAATAAAAATGGAATGTGTACAAATAACAATGAAGATGCAGGAGCGAGATACGAATTTTTTAAAGCGCATGCTACATGCTTTAGCTTATAATTTTCTTCGGTTTATGCTTTTCCTGTTTGCCTTTAAGCAACAGGAGTAGCGCTACTCACCAGAAATTCTGTTTGCCATTGATTTCATGGTACGAAGGTTCCACTCGGCAAATCGCCCTCTTTGTACCACCAAAATATTTTTGCGAGGGTATTGTAGGTAGTAGTGAAATGCAAATTCGGTTTCTGACTTCTCCCAACCTGCCACACGACCAAATCTCAAGTCATTGAATATCAGGGCATCATTACCTTTCTCAACGGTGTAGTACCCTTTCGAAAACTGCAGCAGATTACCAAGCTCTTCGTCCTCGTCAATAGCGTTTAGCAGCTCTTTTTGTTGCGGAAAATACGTGATCTTAATTTGTTCTGACGTATCGAATACGGAACGATACCCTATATAATATCCTGAATCACTTTCTGCCACGCAATACCAAAGTAGATTGTTAAATGCGGTTGGTGTTGTAAAATAGCGTGTGTGTTCAATATGTTGTAGTTGAAGTGTTTTTTCAAGCTTTTGATTGATAAATACTTTATTAACCAGGCAAAAACAGAGATAACATGAGCTAATGATTAAACCAAATTTTGTCCAACGCGCACGATGTTGTTGTTTGTTTGGAAGCCACCATAAAGCCACTACTGAAATTCCAAGCCATAGTGAGTATAATGGATCTGCAACAAAAATAAAATTGAAGGATACACGGTACTGACTGAAGGGTTCAAACCAACCAACACCATAGATGTTACAAGCATCTAATAACAGGTGAACAAAAATCTCCGTACCAATAAACAGCATCCATTTCTTGAAATTCAGATCCTGCAATTTTTTCCATTTGCTCGCAGTAAATGAAATGATAATTGTGATGATGAACCCGAAGAGCAGTGAATGTGTAAATCCACGATGCGCTAATAAATTCTCGGTTGGCGATAAAAAGAATGATGCAATGAAATCTATATCGGGAATGATCTGACAGATTGCACCCACTAGCATAGCCTTCTTACCGAGCGTTTTACCTGCTAATGCATCGCCAATGATTGCACCAATGGCTATGTGCGTTAAAGAATCCATAGAAAGTCATTTGCGAACGTAAGGCCAAAAAAAGTATGGCCAATTTAATTTCATTCACTCTTCCAAAACTCTTTTTGTAGAGAAATCTCCACAACCTTTTTCTACAAAGGTGTTAATTAATAGACCTCAAACCATCAAAAATCATTATTTGACACATACCCCACTGGGCATTGAATTTGTTTTAAGGCAATCAAAGGAAACATAAAATCAGAAATTATGAAATTCAAGAAAATTTTAGTTACCGCAGTTCTAGCTCTCTTTATTGCAATTCCAGGATTCGCAACAGATGAGACCACTCCAATTTTAAAAAATACTACTCCAATTGAAACCCCTGCATCGATTCGAGGGCAGGTACTTTTAAACCGCCTTGAAGAGATTAAGGGAATGGATGTAAAGTCGATGTCAACGTCAGAGAAAAAAGTATTGCGCAAAGAAGTACGCTCCATAGAAAAAGAAATGAAGCGTGTCAATAATGGTGTATATATTTCTGTTGGCGGTATCATTATCATCATCTTGCTTCTTATACTTTTATTATAAGAACTGTTCGTAGATATGTTGGATACGATTAAAAAAACTGAAGCTCCTTTTTACCAAAAATTGAGCTTCAATCTTATTTCTTTAGCAATAATTGCCGTAGCGATTATTTATGGTAAGGATATAATTTTGCCCATATTATTTGCCATACTCCTGTCTAATTTGCTATTGCCATTAGTTAATTATTTGGCCAGGAAAAAATTTTACAGGTCCATATCCATTATTCTTCCACTATTCTTATCCATTGTTGTTGGTGCAGGCGTCATCTTTTTCCTTTCCAGTCAAATCATTCATTTTATGGATGACGTACCAGCATTAAAAGAGCGAATGAATGAGGTAGCTGATTCTTTTCAAGTATGGTTCAGGGAGAACACGAACATTACAATCCGCAAACAAAATCAATATATAAAGGAAACTGTTACTGACTTTAAAGAGAATGCTCCTGGCATACTAGGCCAGACATTTGAGTCATTAACAGGAATTCTCATTTATGTTGTGCTGTTGCCACTCTATACTTTTCTTATACTCTTTTACCGAACCACCATTAAGACTTTTTTGATCAGCGTGTTTAAGAACGGCTCTGAGAAAAAAGTTACAGATATCTTAACAGAGTCCACAACCATTGCTCAGAAATACCTGGCCGGTCTGTTGATTGAAACAACCCTGGTGTTTGCATTAAATGCAATTGGCTTCCTGGTGCTGGGAATTAAGTATGCTGTTTTCCTGGCGCTGTTAGCCGCGTTGCTTAATTTAATTCCGTATGTCGGAATAATTGTGGCAAATATAATTTGTATGCTCATCACATTAGCCAGCTCCGATTCTGTCAGCAGTGTGCTTTGGGTGGGCTCGATTCTGTTAGTTGTTCAGTTCTTGGATAATAATTTTGGGATGCCTTTAATTGTGGGTAACAAGGTTCGAATAAATGCCTTGGTTACCATTATAGGGGTTTTCGTAGGGGGAGCTTTGTGCGGCATACCGGGCATGTTTTTAGCAATTCCAGCGCTCGCTGTTCTAAAAGTTATTTTTGATAGAGTACCGGAGTTAAAGCCCTGGGGTTTGCTTTTGGGTGACGATAATATGAACAATGTTGCTACTACGCTGAAGCCATCTGCAACAAAACCAATAAAAAATAAAGTAAACTAAACTAAATTTCAAAACTATGAACACGACAACAAAAGTAATACTTGGAATAACCGTAGCTGCCGCTGCAGGAGCTGCTATAGGAATGCTGCTTGCGCCTGAAAAGGGTACTGATCTTCAGAAAAAAATTAAAGAAGGGGCTAAAGATTGGATGAACGAATTCTCATCACTTCTAACTACCGGAAAAGATTTAGTTTCTGAATTTAAAGCGAAGGCTCTGTATGGTGTAGGGGAAATGAGCACTGAGTTTGAAGAAGATATATATGACGTTAAAAGGATTTAAGCATTGATTATGGAACAGGAAAAGAGTGCTACGGAAAAGTGGGTGGAGAGTGCAAGTGACTTGGTAGAGGCCTATCGTAATCTCATCACCATAAAAGTTGTTGAACATACATCGCTGGGGGCTTCTCTCAGCGTGGTTGGCTTGCTATCGCTCATTGCAGCTGTGTTTGTCTTGCTATTCACCGGACTAGGCTCGGCCTGGTGGCTGGGTGAATATTTAGGAGATATGAAAGTGGGATTTTTTATTGTAGGAGGTTTATACACTTTAGTCTTCGTAATTCTTCTTCTAACATCCCGAAAAGTATTGGTTCCCTTTATCCGAAATCTTGTAATCAAAGAAATTTATGAGCAGGATTAAAAACTATGAGGATCTAATGGCAGAACGGAGGAAGGCCGAAAATAAAATCGTAGAGCAGAAACAGATTATCAATGACCGGATTCAGGATTTGAAAAACGAAATGGAGCCTATATTCCATTTTCTTCCGTTTCTGAACATCTTCAGAAAGAAAGATTCCAGTAATGGATCCTCCAATCATTCATTATTGAAGGTAGGGGCCTCTTTAGTTATTGATTTATTGGTAGGGCAAAAGCTACTGGGCAAAGCGAATTGGCTTGCACGTTTGTTAGTGCCCTTAGTATTAAAAACAGTCACTTCGAAGGTAATAGATACCACTGAGAATGGTCAGCCTGCCCAGTAGGACAGGACTTAAGAGTAATTTTTTACTTCAGTTACCACACTTACTGAAGATTTTTCTACAGTAAATGTGGATAATTTAGAATCGCAGCACTCGGCATCATGTTTGATTTAAGATTGAAGGGAAGAAAAGAAGAAGCAAAATGAAAAAATCTGATAATACAATTCAAATATCAAATGACCTGTTAAAGATCAATACGGACAGAGTAGAGCGATATAAAAAAGCCAGTTACGATACGGGCAATTCTGAACTGAAGTCTGTTTTTTGTGCAATTGCCGATGAGAGCAGAAAAAACATTACCGATATCAGCAAGCTGATTATGAAGCGCGGTGAGAGCATCACGACTACTGAACCGAATAGGCCTGTCAATTCAGGTAAAATCTATCGGTCGTGGGTAGATGTAAAATCAAAATTCAATGGAACTCTTCGGAACAATCTATTGAACTCCTGCGAGTTTGAAGAAATGGCAGCGATGGCTGCTTATACAATGGCCAAGATAGATACGAGCAACCCGGGTATTCTTGAGTTGCTGGATAGACAGCAAGACTCTCTGAAAACTTCTTTAGAAATTATTAAGGCGTACAGGCAAGCATACGATAAGTTGGATAAAGTAATGTCTTAAACTGTGATGCTGTCTGAAACGCGATCATAGTTAACATAACCAAAAATGAAAAGCCCGGTCATAAAATATGCCGGGCCTTCACTCACCTATAAACCTAACCTACCTAACTGAGCTCTTTTTCAAGTACATTGATCCTGCCCTGGGCTTCTGTTTTACCTAACGACAAGGAGATTTTATAAAGTTCCATTGCTTCACGCATGGCTTGTTTCCTTTTGCGAGGAGCAAAATTAGTTCTGTCTGCCACCACCTCTAAAGCCTTAGCTTGATTGTAATAAAGATCTGCCATGGCAATTCTATTTTTCTCGTTGGTATCTCTCATGGAGACTTCAAAAGCTGCGATATCCGATTCACGAACTTTAATTATATCTTCCTTGGCCAGTAAGGTTGAATCCTTTTTCGTAATGGCATTTGCCATCGATTGATTTTCGCTGCGCATTTTAGACACCTCCATCTGCAATGCTGCAATTTCCTGTGAGCGCAATTCCAAATCAGCTTTTAGCCTTCTGATAGAGGAAGACATTCCACGCGCTTCCTTTGCACTTTTTTCCAATGCTGCGATTTTAACCTGGGTATCTTTAATGTATTGATTGATATCCTTTAGCCGGTTTGCATAATTGTCATACGAAGTTCCTTCCACAACATTTGCACGCAGTACTTTGCGGCTTGCGTCTATTGAATCAATTAACACGTCTACCTCCTTCATCTGTGATGCAACCGCTTGAGATGCATTCAATTCATTGTTAAGCGAGTCGACTTTAAATTCAAGTCGCGCTTTTTCTTTGGAATCGCAACTGAAAAGTAGAGTTGCGAAGCCGATACATGCTATTCCTGCTTTTAATGTTTTCATATGGTTTTGCGTTTTTTTCTTAGTTGCAGTTCGAATTTTATGCCAAGAGGCAGTTTGACCTGCTAGCTGGAATTATGGCGATTTCAATGGAAAAATGATTTTTGTATGGGGAATTTTATCCACAATAAGTACCACACTGACCACAAAAAAATAAGCTGATAAAACTGTATCCAGTTTAGAATAATTAATGGCCCTTTAATTTACCACCTCTTGATTTTGATCTCGTTGATTTCGAATCAAATCGTGCGACATTTTCAGAAGATGCTGTTGATTTTTTATCATATGTTGAATGTCGTCAGGAAAATCCTTACTCTCTGCAACTGCCTCTTTATAAGCGCGTTGAACTGCATCTTCACCAAATTCACAGACCGCTAATGTGGAGGTTGTAGCATCGCCTGAAAACGTGGCCTGAATGTCCATCCAAACATGGTAAATTTTCCCTGGAGCTGTAGAGCCATTTGCGGGTTCCCCGCCTAACGCAATTACCTTTTCTGAAAGTCGCTCCTTTATTTCCTGACTCTCATCCGTTACCTGGTAGAATAGTGATTTGAGCATGAATTCTGAACTATCAATGTTTTCAACTGCTTTCGCATAGCCGGTTATCCGATCGGTATTGATTTTTATGAGGTCATTTAAGACAGCAACTATCTCTTTATTGTCTTCCATAATCATTTGTTGTTAAGATTTTTGTACACAACACGAAAAGTGTACCAACGATAAAAGCTTTGTGATTGGAAGATTTTGAGAGAAGTTGTTGTATAGCATTAAACACAGAAAAGAGCGGATGTGTAGAAGTATTTACACAAAGCAAAATCTACTGGATGCTTCAAATCATTAAAATCCTGATAAAAGAGTATGGCCGTTGAATTGCAATTACGCTTCAGAAAAACTAATCCCTTAAAAATTATGAAAACCTTAGGACTTATTTTGTTAGTAGTCGGAATTATCATGACTGTATTTACGGGCTTTACCCTGATGACAAAAGAAAAAGTTGTAGACCTGGGAGCTATCGAAATAAATAAGACGGAGAAAACTCCTATTTATTGGTCACCCATAACAGGAGGGGTGCTGGCAGTTGTGGGTGTTATTGTACTGTTAGTAGGTAGTAAGAAGAAGTTTTAGCTCAAAGCACGTCCTTCGCGGCCTTGTGCCGCGATCTCCATTTTGATATTTCGAAATGGACGTCCACCCGGATGAAAATCCCTGCCAGAACGATCTTGTCGGGCTGGAGTTCGAACGGGCTGGAACCTGCCTTCCGGACAGGCAGGCAAGTCCGGCAAGGAGCTTTTTTAGCTTTTGAATGATTCTTTTACTTTTCAAATAATCTTTTGAAAAGCCCTTTCTTTTCTTTTTTTCCGAACTCCTTTTTTTTGTCTTTTCCCTCTTTTCTGAATAACCTTTTCAGGATGTTACTATCTTTTTTGTACAACTCACAATCGATTTTGCTTTCTAATGCGGATGAAAGTTTAGGAAAACGTGCCTGCGTTATGGAATTTAGCGCATCATCCTGATTTGCTAGTTTTATAAACTCACCCACCAGTGGCAACGCTGTTCTGGCACCCTGACCCAACGCTGTGGAACGAAATCTTATTCGCGGATCGTCTGCGCCAACCCACGCACCTATAATTAGTTTAGGGGTTATCGCTATAAACCATCCATCTGTATTGGATTGTGTTGTACCTGTTTTTCCGGCTATGTCATTCGTGAGGTTAAATCGTGAACGCAGACTTGCACTTGTGCCTTCGTTTACAGCACGCCTCAGCATGTGCAACATTAACTCAGCACTTTCAGAAGATATAGCTTGCCGCTTTTCAGAAGGCTCGAACTGCTCCAGCATTTCATTTTCATGCGAAGTAATGGATGTGATGAAGAACGGTTTAACAACCTTTCCCTTGTTGGCAAAGCAGGCGTACGCGCTCACCATTTCCATCATTGAAATTTCGGCCGTACCCAGTGCCAGCGAAGGAACAGGTTTGAGAATACTTGTAATCCCCATACTACGGGCAACACGGATCGTATTTTCGATACCAGCTTTTTCCAATACACGTACGGAGACCGTATTTACGGAATAAGCGAGTGCTCCTGGCATAGAATATTTCAGCCCGTAATTATCTTCTGTATTTTCCGGAGCCCAATCTTCCATGTTGGTATACGTAATTTTCTCTGCTGAAATAAATGAGCAAGGCTTTGCGCCACGCTCTAACCCAGCAGCATACACAATGGGTTTAAAAACTGAACCAACCTGACGTTTGGTGCTTTCACGTACGTGGTCGTATTGAAAATAGTGATGATTAATTCCACCTACCCACACCCGAACGGCACCTTGCTTAGGATCAAGGGCGAGCAATCCGGTATTCAAAAACTTCAAATAATGTTTGATGGAATCAATGGGGCTCATCAGCATTTCTTTTTCACCTTCCCAAGTAAAAATATTCATCGCTATCGGTCTGTTCATTTCAACCAGTATGTTTTCATGCGTTAAGCCCTGTTTCTTTAGATTTTGATAGCGATCTGATTTTTCAATAACTTCATCAATCATTGCTGGGTATTGTTTCCAGGGGTCGCTTTTACCCCAATGTTTTAAAAACACATTTTGAATCGCAGCCATTTGCCGGGTCATGGCCTCTTCGGCATAGCGCTGAAGTCTTGAGTCAATAGTGGTGTAGATTTTTAATCCATCGGTATACAGGTTTATGGGGTTTTCATGTGCCTGGTTATATTCTTCACACCATTTTAATAGCTCGATGCGTATGTATTCCCGGAAGTATGGTGCCAAACCTGAATGATGAGTAATTTTATTATACTTCAATGCGATTGGTAGTGCCTGGAGGGAGTCAACCAACCCGGCTTTTAAGATGTCGTATTTCCCCAGCTGACTTAATACAACGTTTCTGCGTTCCAAAGCCTGTTGAGGATACACTCTGGGGTTG
>JANNQJ010000185.1:0-2074 GCA_031400675.1 Cyclobacteriaceae bacterium | reverse complement strand
CCACACCTTGTCCTATCAACCGCCAGTTGTTTCTCTGACTGTCAGTGGCTTTTCTGAGTTTCGGGAACCATTCAATAGGTACTCCGACCTCACGGCCATCTTCGAGACGGACGTACAGCATATCTTCTGTAAACCAAATGTCCACAGCCTTAGGCATTGTCTCAACTAAAGTGCTCATCCCAGGAATCGTTAAATAGGTTAAGATTTTCCTCGACTAATTTGCGAAGTTTTGTCAGCGGTTTGGATGTAAACCCATGGAATAGCCAAGTTCTACAGGGTTTAGCCAAAACTTGGTATATGCCTCTGCGTGTTCAAGCTGAATATGCCTGGGCTCATTTCCTTCATTGTTATCGATTGCCGTCTATGCTGCTGTGATAGCCAGTAGTTATTCCGAATTAAAGTCTACCAATTCATAATTCACACTTCGCCCTCCTTCATCCGTCTGTTTCAAAATGCCCTTCTCTACCAGATCTTTGATATCCCGTAATGCGGTGTCGGTAGAGGTTTTGGTAATGGTTGCCCATTTGGAGGTTTGCAATTTGCCTTCAAATCCGTCAAGCAGTTTGTTGAGCATTAAGCGTTGACGTGCGTTGATTGATGTGTGTTCATGGATTTTCCAAAATTCCGCTTTACGCAATATTTTTTGTGTGGTGTTTTCGGTGGCGAGAATTGCGTTTTTCAGGCAATGTAAAAACCAGTCCAGCCACTCAGTAATGTCGCCTGTGCTATGTTGCACTTTTTGCAATACTGCGTAATACTGTTTGCGTTCAACTAAAATCTGGCTCGACATACTATAAAAACGTTCGCCACTCCCTTCGGCACGGGCAAGCAACATATCTGTGATTGCACGCGCAATGCGACCGTTGCCGTCATCAAAAGGGTGAATGATGATAAACCAAAAGTGTGCGATGGCAGCTTTCAACACGGGGTCTAGGTTGTTGTCGTTGTTGAACCAATCCAGAAACTTGTCCATTTCCGCTTTTACGAGTTCGGGTTTTACAGCTTCGTAATGGACTTTTTCTTTGCTGATTGCATCCGAAACCACTTGCATTTTTCTCGTGCGGTATCTGCCCACTTCTATTTCGTAAGGTCCGCTGTATCCTGTGGGGAAAAGTGCTGCGTGCCAACCAATCAGACGTTTTTCGGTTAGAGGCAGAGAGTGGTGTTGGGTGGCATCGAGCATCATTTCTACTACGCCTTCTATGTGGCGGTTGCTCGTCACGAGTCCCGCGGTGTTGATTCCCAAATGCCTTGCAATGGACGAACGCACCTGGTCGTAATTGAGTAATTCGCCTTCGATTTCAGAGGATTTTACGACGTCTAAGGTCAAGGCGGTAAGCGTGGCTTCTTCTTTGGCAGAAAAGCCCAACGTGTGCATTTGCCCGATGATTTTGCCTTGCATCAGACGCACCTGGCCAAACACGGCACTGATCGCTTTATCCTGCCACGAAAAGTCTGTCCAGTTCTGATGCTCGTAAATGTATTTTGCCATTACCCAGGATCATTATGCGGCGAATATATGGATTATTTGCCGCAAATATGCGGTGATTGAATGGATTTTTCACCGCATAGGGCCACATGGCAGGGGGTACATCCTCCTTCGACTGTTTGTTTCAAGATGACTTTCTCCACCAGTCTTTGATATCCCGTAAGGCGGCAGAGACCGAATGTGGAACGAGGACGAATACGTGGGCTTTTTCTTTGCATGAGCCACCTCCCAAGTTGTATATCCCACCCGATCCCTTTGTGCCAATATTTTTTAGCAATCCTTTGTCCTCTAACTCCTTAATTTCTCTGGTTGCTATAGCCTTTGAAACGGTAAGCCGATGTTGTAGGATTGCAAGGTTAGCTTGTATTATTCCCAATTTTTAGCTGTTCCACACTTCTCAGCTAATTGCTCCTGCGTCACTGTGACTTTCCGGGTGCCCGGTATCCAATTTTTTGTGAAAGTTGAATTGCTTCAAGAGTTTCCTCAACCGTCAACAGTGGCGTTGTTTCGAATTTAGACAACGCACCACTGCCGGTGATAGCGAGCCCAACTGCAGCCATCGAGACATTGTCAGGCGCCTCCCAG
>JANNQJ010000184.1:0-2677 GCA_031400675.1 Cyclobacteriaceae bacterium | reverse complement strand
GGTGTAGGCGCAACGCATCAAACCGGTTGGACTGGTTTAGTAGCCAAGCTCATTCAACCCAAGAATATGTAAATAAGAAATTGATTTACTCACCATTTAATTGAATGCTATCAACTAAATGGTGATGTATTAAAGAAACGCAATATGAAAACACAATTCACTTCCAATGTTCTGCATGATTTTAATACAGCGCGTTCGCTTGAATGGCTAGAGACTAATGGGCTGGGCGGGTACGCTAGTTCAACTGTGGCGGGTGCGAACTCCAGACGTTATCATGGATTGTTGGTGGCAGCCATGCATCCACCGGTTGGGCGTACCGTTCTCCTCTCTAAACTGGATGAAACAATTACTCTTGAATCCTCAGACAATCAACGCTATGAATTAAGTGCCAATCAATATCCGGGCACTGTTCATCCACAGGGATTTCAATACCTGGAAAGTTTTGCGCGCGATTTGTTTCCTGAATTTATTTACGAGGTTCATGGAATAAAATTAAAAAAGACGATTGTCTCTGTCCACGGAGAGAATACTACATTGATTATATATGAAGTGGTAACCGCTCCCCGTAAATTCAAATTGGAACTTCAACCCTTTTGTGCGTCACGCGATTATCACAGCATGTCTCATGCAAATGATTCAATTAGCAAACAGTATTTTTTCGATAATGGTATTTTCCAAACTAAAAATTATCAAGATAGTCCCGAACTTTTTATTTCTGTTCCCAAATCAACTTTTGAAGCCGCACAAAACTGGTATCACAATTTTGAGTATTCTGTTGAGCAATACCGTGGATTGGACTATCAGGAGGATTTATTCAATCATGGAAAGTTTGTAATTGACTTACAGAAAGGCGATAAACTGGGAATTATTATTTCAACTGAAAACCCTACTAGAAGAGACGCGCTAAAGCTTTACAAGCAGGAGCATACCAGAAGAACGAAACTAATTAAAGATGTTTTGTGGAATGATGACATAAAACGCCTCACACTGGCAGCCGATCAATTCATTGTGAAGCGCTGCCTTGATCTAAAAACAGTTATTGCAGGCTATCATTGGTTCAGTGATTGGGGACGTGATACTATGATTTCATTGCCTGGATTATGTCTTTCTACCGAACGATTTGATGATGCCAAGAAAATATTAAAAGCATTTGCCGAAAGTGTTAGCGAAGGTATGTTGCCTAACCGATTCCCCGATCAAGGTGAAACGCCTGAATACAATACGGTGGATGCAACACTTTGGTTTTTTCATGCCATTTATAAATACTATCAATCCACATCAGATAAAGCTTTTGTCAAAACGTTGCTACCTGTGTTAAACGATATTATTAGTTGGCATTATAAAGGAACGCGCTACAATATACATGTAGAAAATGATGGACTTTTATTTTCAGGGCAGGATGGTGTACAGCTTACTTGGATGGATGCGAAAGTAGGAGACTGGGTTGTGACTCCCCGTAAAGGTAAGGCTGTTGAAATCAATGCGCTGTGGCACAATGCACTTTCCATTATGGCTGAACTTCTTACTGAAACCGGAAAAACAAAAGAAGCGGAGGGTTTTAAAAAGCGAGCCTTACAAGTAAATACATCGTTCAATCAAGTTTTCTGGAATGAACAACAAAACTGTCTTTATGATTATGTAGACGGTGATTACAAAAACACTGACATAAGACCCAATCAGATTTATGCAGTAAGTCTTCCTTTCCAGTTGCTGTCGAAAGACAAAGCGAAACAAGTCTTAAACGTTGTTACTGAAAAGCTTTTAACACCTCGTGGATTGCGTAGTGTTTCCGCGGATCATCAAGAATACAAACCAGTTTACGGAGGCGATCAGTGGCATCGCGATGGAGCGTATCATCAAGGTACTGTTTGGAGTTTTCTCATGGGGTCCTATATCGATGCTGTAATGAACGTGAAAGGATCAAAGGGAAAGTCAGAATCAGCACGATTGCTCACGGAATTTTTCAAGCATCTCGATGAGGCTTGTGTAGGAAGTGTATCTGAAATATTTGATGCCGAACCGCCCCATCATCCTCGCGGTTGTATAGCGCAGGCATGGGGTGTTGCTGAAACGCTGAGAGTTTGCCATGAGTATGATCTATTTTCTCAGCCTGAAAATAAATAACGGCAAAAAGCTTTCGTTACCAGCATCATCGAATTAAACTTTTCTTAACAGAACATAGTATAAAAATTGCCAGATAACATCGCGGTAATTTGTTATCGCTAAAACTCTTTCGATCAAAATTCATTCGGTGCAATCTATGCGACAATTAAAAACCACCTGCTGACCTAATCTTGCATATAAGTTCGCACCATGATTCAGGCATTAAAAAATAATTGGAAAGTGTATTGCATGGAAGCCATCTGCCTTGGTCTTTTCATGGTTTCAGCATCACTTTTCGCAACGTTGCTCGAATACCCAAATTCTGTTGTGCATCAAGGTATCCCCAACAGTTTCCTCCGACTTTGTCTGATGGGTTTAGCCATGGGGTTAACAGCAACTGGCATTATTTATTCTCCTATGGGCAAACTGTCGGGGGCACATATGAATCCAGCGGTTACCTTTACATTTGTGCGCCATGGAAAAGTTAAAGTAGCCGATGCTCTTTACTATACTATTTTTCAATGCCTCGGAGGAATTGCAGCTGTGATGTTCATGTCCATCATTATTGGTAATG
>JANNQJ010000183.1:0-19862 GCA_031400675.1 Cyclobacteriaceae bacterium | reverse complement strand
TCAAAATCAAATTTTTCGTAACCGGAATACGGTTGCCTTTTCCGGAAGTCCCACTCCATACCACACGCTCGCAAACCAGCACCAGTTACACCCCAATCAATGGCCTCTTCTTTTGTAAAGATTCCAATGCCCACGGTTCTTGCTTTGAAGATGCTGTTCTTCATCACCAGATTGTCGTATTCTTTTAACCGTTTCGGGAAATAATCAATAAAGTTTTTCACGAGCACATCCCAGCCTATTGGCAAATCTTGCGCCACTCCGCCAATCCGGAACCAATTCGGGTGCATGCGACCGCCACACACAGCTTCTACAATATCGAATACACGTTCACGGTCGGTGAACATGTAGAACACGGGTGAGAGTTGGCCTAAATCCTGCGCAAAAGTTCCATACCAAACTAAATGACTGGCAATACGAAATAACTCACACATCATGATGCGAATTACTTTTACACGATCAGGAACCTGTATGCCAGCTAGTTTTTCCACTGAAAGCAGGTAGGCTAAGTTGTTGTTTACACCTCCTAGATAATCGACACGATCGGTATAAGGAATGTAGGTATGCCACGATTGACGCTCAGCCATTTTTTCAGCTCCTCGATGGTGGAACCCGATGTCCGGAACAGCATCTACAATATCTTCACCATCGAGCTGCAGAATGATGCGCAATACTCCGTGTGTTCCGGGGTGCTGTGGACCGATGTTAAGAAACATGAAATCGGAATCATCACTTTGAGTTTGCATTCCCCATTCTTCTGGCTTGAATTGCAACGCAGCTTGTTCGCGGTCTTCTTTTTCATCGGTTAACCGGAACGGTCCCATTTCAGTAGCGCGAGCTGGGTGTTCTTTTCGCAACGGGTTGCCCTCCCAACTCTGCGGCATTAAAATTCTTGTCAGGTGTGGGTGGCCATCGAACTTAATTCCAAACATGTCGAACACTTCGCGTTCGTACCAGTTGGCATTGGGCCATAAACTTGTAATGCTGGGTGCAGATGGGTATTCGCCCTTCAGCGCAACTTTGAGTCGGATGAAATAATTTCGTTTGAAGGAAAGGAGGTGATAAACGAGAGAAAAATTAGATGAAGGATAGTCAAGTTCTTTTTTTCGACTTCGTTCGTCAATGGCTGTGAGGTCATATAATAAAGGGAACGGATCTGGAACTTCGGACTTGAGATATCGGAGTATATCTTTCAAACGGTCCAACGGTAGCCACAAGGTGAGGATATCATCCTTGGTAGATTGCACAGTGAACGTATTTTCACCGAATTTCAATCTTAATTGCTCCGTAAGACTTGCTTTGGTTTTCATAACTCTATGACACCTAAAAAAATATCCAGCCGTTTGCTCTATCCTCTTTCTACTTCTTCATTTCTCTTTAATTCGTTCTTTAAAAACTATAATTCTATTTTAGATTGCATACTAATCAAAGTCCATCAGGCGAACGGAACGTTGTCATTCCCTTTCGCATCTCCGCCTTTGTGTCTTTCATTGAAATTTTTTCTGGCCTGATCACTCCTTGCTCACCAATCGCCCAACTCAATGGTCTTTTTTCCTGACCAACACTTTTAGCTAACAGCGTTAAGCCTTCCATAAACGCATCGGGTCTTGGAGGGCATCCTGGGACATACACATCTACCGGCATGAACTTATCAACACCTTGCACGACACTATATATATCATACATGCCTCCAGAATTAGCACAAGATCCCATCGAAATAACCCAGCGGGGTTCCATCATTTGTTCATAAAGCCGCCTAATGATGGGTGCCATTTTTATAAAAACGGTTCCCGCAATAATCATCACATCGGCTTCACGAGGTGTTCCCCGGATAACTTCTGCGCCAAAACGGGCTACATCATACTTGGGAGTCATGCTCGTAGCCATCTCCACAAAGCAACACGACAAACCAAAGTGAAAAGGCCACATGGAATTCTTTCTTCCCCACGCCAATAAATCCTGAACCGTACTCAGCACCATGCTCTGACGAACGGCTTCCTCCAAAGAACCGGATCCATTTAGGTCAACAATGGGCTCATTGGGTTTGGTTAGCGTATAGTTCATTTTTTCTGTCCGGTTAGTTTTTTGTACGCTCTTAATATTTTCTTTCCATCAGGGCCAAAATCCAAGGCACCTACTCTCCACTCATATATTAACACGACAACAAGGAGTATAATAAAGACCATTACACCTGCATACCCATACCAACCCAATTCCTGAAAGGCTATAGCCCACGAGAAAATAAAAATAGTCTCTACATCGAAAATGACAAAGAGCATGGCAATCAGATAAAATTGAGAGGAAAAGCGCATGCGAGCGGAACCATGACTGAGTATGCCACCTTCGTAGGGGTCATCGGTAGCACGTTCTTTATGTCGCTGGCCTAAAAAATAAGAAAGCCCGATCATGATACCCACTAAACTCAATACGATCAATCCGTACAGGAAAAGTGGCCAGAGTGGGGCGCTATGTTCTGTTGGAGTATCCAACCCTCAGTTAAAGTAAATGGGTAAAAATTTTTCTATAACTTATTGATTATTAATTAACTACTATGATGCCCTGTAATATATTGTTCAAGATCCTCAATAATTCCCTTTTGTTCCTGAATAATGAATCGAACCAGGTCTCCGATGGATATCATTCCCATAATCTTGCCATTGTCCACCACCGGTAAGTGACGCACGTATTTACTGGTCATCACTTTCATACAGTCATCGATGGTGCTATCGGAGGCCACTGTTATCGGATTCTCCGTCATGAGATCCTTAATCAGCGTGTCTTTGGATGATTTGCCCTTCAGAATGAGCTTCCTGGCATAGTCTCGTTCCGTAAAAATCCCCAGTAATTTTCCTTCCTTATCTGTAATCATCAGACTACTGATATTTTTCTCCGACATCAATTCAATAGCTTTGTAAACAGTAATTGTGGGTTCGACAGAAAAGATTGTGCTTCCTTTGGACTGTAAAATATTCTTTACTTTTCCCATATAGTAATCGTTTGCAATGAGATGATTTGAAGGTAATACTTTTTGCTGAAAATGCAAGTGAGGTTATTTGGAAACATCTTCATGGCGCAGGAGTTCATCCAATGATCTATATTTGGCAAGAATTTTTTATGCAAATTGTTCATAAACAGGAGTTTGCGTGTTCCGTATCGTTGCGATAGAATTTGCTTTACCCATAATCAAGACTTTACTTTAGGTGATGCAAGCCTTTCTGTTTTACATCATCTACCCTTTTATATACCTGATAGCAGTATTGCCTTTCGCAGCACTTTATCGAGTGTCGGATGTTCTTTATCATTTACTATGGCTTAGCGGATACCGGAAGGAAGTGGTTCGCAAGAATCTTCGCAATTCCTTTCCGGATAAAGGTGAAGAAGAGATTGAGGTTATCAGTAAATCCTATTACCGATACCTGTGTGATTTAATACTGGAAACGCTCAGAACTCTCAGAATGTCGGAAGAAGAATCAAGGGAACATTGTGCATTTCATAAACCCGAATGGCTTGATAAACTTCAAGCAGAAGGAAAGAGTTTCATTATCGTGATGGGCCATTATGGAAATTGGGAATGGGCCGGCCCAAGCTTTACCCTCAACACAGGCTTTCAATTGGTTGTAATCTATCGCCCGCTTTCCAATGTTTATTTTGAAAAAATGATGTGCACCATGCGCACCCGATTCGGCACAAAGATCACACCGGTGAATCTTACGTTGCGTGATATGGTTGCCAACCGTGGAAGTATAACAGCCACAGCTTTCATTGCTGATCAAACAGCCACCAAAAAGAATGCTTACTGGACAACATTTTTAAATCAGAATACTGCTGTATTTACCGGACCAGAAAAACTGGCTACGAAGTTTAACTACCCTGTTGTGTATATGAATGTGCAACGACCCAGAAGAGGATACTATGAAGTGTTTCCTGAGTTATTAGTTCCCGATCCAAAAAATACGGTTGAGAACGAAATTTCCGAAAATTTTATGAAACGCCTGGAAAAAGAAATCCTTATAGACCCTACTATCTGGCTTTGGTCGCACCGCAGGTGGAAGCACAAAAAGAAGGATTAGAATAAAATTGAGATGTTTTGCCTACCTTTGCCCATTGTCTCCCAATGGCTACTTATATGCGTTCTGGTAAAGAATTGATTTTAGCAAGCAAGCAATTTGCTTTCGAAAACAAGCTACGAAGCTGGCTGGAGATAACGGGGACCCTACTTCTCGCCATCACTTTTTTTTACATCACTTTACTAAATCTTCCACTTCTTCTGATCATCGCTTCAAGTATTGTTTGTGGTCTGCTGTATGTTCGAATGTTTATTATTTACCATGACTATCAACATCGGGCTATTCTACAAAACTCAGTGATGGCCTCACTGCTGATGAGATCGATTGGAATTTATTTGTTAGCTCCCGAAGCTATTTGGAAACGTACACATGAGCATCATCATAACAACAATTCAAAATTAACAATGACGGGTATTGGCTCCTATCCTACCATTAGTAAAACAAGATACTTAGGTTTGAGAAAAAGGGAAAAATTTATTTACCTCGTTAACCGTCATCCGCTCACGATTATTTTTGGATACTTCACACTGTTTATTTACTGGTTAAATCTCAAGTCATTTATTCAGAGCCCTGCAAAGCATTTGGATTCACTTTTGGCATTAGTGTTACACGGTGCAGCAGCATTTGCCATTTGGAATTTTCTTGGCTTTAATGTCTTTATGCTGAGTTGGTTTATCCCGTTCTTCCTTGCGTTTGGTATGGGTTCCTATCTTTTTTATTGTCAGCATAATTTTCCGGGAGCCAAGTTTGCCGAGAATCATGACTGGACGTATGTGAATGCAGCCATGACTTCTACGAGCTACATGCCGATGAACCCTGTGATGCAATGGTTTACGGGCAACATCGGGTACCATCACGTACACCATGTAAATTCACGCGTACCCTTTTATCGGTTAGAAGAAGCTTTTGAGAGTATGCCTGAATTGAAAAATGCACCTACAACATCTTGGAACCCAATTGATATTGTGAGATGCTTCCGCCTTAAACTTTGGGATGCTGAGCAGGATAAAATGATTACGCTCAGACAACTTCGCGATTCAGTTAGAAAATCTAATCCTGTTGTACAAGAATTGGCTATTGCTGAGTGACTTGCCAAATCATTATCAGTAGTGAATTTCTTTGCGTTCTTGGCGCCTCTGCGGCTAAGCTTTTACTGCAAAAGCCGCAGAGGAATACACACAAAGGTTAGCAAAGTTAAACTAGCTATTCCTATCTTTTCTTTATTCTATTTAACCACTGATTCGCCTCTTTCTGTCGCTGTATCTTCCCTTCATTTATCAGTTGTTCTAATTTCTGATTCATCGGAGGTCTTGAGGTAAGGTGAAAGTTTCCACAATCTTCGCATTGATAGACCGCCACCGGGCCGCTGCCTACTTTATATTCAAATTGAGTGTGGGCTCCAATCAACGCCTCTTCAGCAATTTCCTTTGAAGGATATACTTTTTTATTTGATACACATTTTAACATTTGCGGATTTTAGCTGTTATTTTGCAGTCAACTTAAAACACATGAAGATAGCTGAAATACATACAAAAAAGGGAGTGATGAAGATTAAGTTCTTTGAAGCAGATGCTCCTGGCACAGTAAAGAATTTTATTGATCTGGCAGAGCATAATTTCTATGACGGACTTGTTTTCCACAGGGTGATTCCCAATTTCATGATCCAGGGAGGCTGCCCGGATGGAGTTGGAAGTGGTGGACCGGGTTACAAAATCAATTGCGAACTGACTGGTGATAATCAATACCACGACCGCGGTGTGCTTTCGATGGCGCATGCTGGACGGAACACAGGTGGATCACAATTCTTCATTTGCCATAGTAGAGAGAATACAAAACACCTGGATCGCAACCATACCGTTTTTGGTAAGGTATATGAAGGTGTAGATATCGTAGATCAAATTCGACAAGGTGATGTGATGGAAAAAGTAGTTATTAAAGAAGTGGAGAGTATCTAAGTCTTTCTCTAAGAATAAAAGACCACTTCCTATTCGATGGTAGTGGTCTTTTTTATTTCTCAATCCACCACCTATTTAATGGCAACGGATTATCCAACATCAATGGCTCACCAATCATGGGTGTAGTCATCACCACATTCAATTCTTCGGCTTTTCTAAGTGCACGTTCAACCGGGTCTTTCCATTCATGCAGTGCCAGTGTAAATTTCCCCCAATGCACAGGCATGAATGCTTTAGCTTTTAAATCTATGCATGCTTGTGGTGCTTGTTCTGGCATCATGTGGATGTATGGCCACTGCACATTATATTGTCCGCATTCCAGAATGGCAAGATCAAAGGGTCCGAATTGTTCACCAATTATTTTAAAGGTAGCATCGTAACCGGAGTCACCACCAATAAAAATTGAATTCGTATCTGTTTTCAACACGAATGAACTCCACAAGGATTGATTACGCGTAAATAATCTTCCTGAAAAATGCCGGGCAGGAGTCGCGGTGATTTCTATTCCGTGCTGGAAGATTTTTTTCTCCCACCAATCAAATTCTACAATGCATTCCTTTTCAATCCCCCAGTGCTCCAGGTGTGCTCCTACTCCGAGTGAAGTATAAAATAATTTTACCCTCGACTTCAATTGTTTAATCGTGTCGTAGTCGAGGTGGTCGTAATGATCGTGGGTGATAATCACGAGATCAATGGTCGCAGGCATCTCATTCACTGTATACTGAAAAGTGACTGGATATGCCTTCTTACCAATAAACTGAATTGGTGAAGGGCGTTCGCTGAAGACAGGATCGACTAAAATATTCTGCCCGTAGATCCTGATCAAATATGATGAATGCCCAAACCAGATGATTACTGGTTCCATGTTAGCCAGATGACTCAAATCAGTTTTAACAGAAGGTAAAGAATGAACTGGCTCGCGGTTAACCCCTTTGCTGAAAAAGTCCACAATCATTTTTGGGTATGAGGCACCTTCTGCCAGCATGGGTGTTTCAGAAAGATTTTGAAAACTCCCCTCCCGGTAATGCGCTGATTTATTAATTCTTTCTAAACGATCTCCAGACGGTAGTTTTCCAAAAGATTTTTTCATGCGGTAAGTTTCACTTACTGATTAATCGTAAAGATTAACAATGCTATTGTAAAATGGTTAGCTGAGTAGCGAGATTAACCAATCCGGGAATATTCCAAGGATGAGCGTAACCACAATTAATAGTGTTGCCAGTGCCTTCCCAGAAGTTGGAAGTTGTACGGATGTTGCAGCTCCCTCTTTCATGAACATGGCAATGATGATTCGGAAATAGTAATACGCTCCAATAAGAGATGTGATCACGGCAACGATTACCAACCCTGTGAAGCCATTCTCCAGCGCCAAGGCAAAAACCATATACTTACCAAAAAATCCGGGAAGTGGCGGAATACCAGCCAGTGACAACAAAGCAATGGTCATGGCTACCGCCAGGAATGGGTTTCGCTTGAAAAGACCGTTGAAGCCTTCAATTGATAAATTACCTTGTTCACGTTCAATTATGCCTAAGACGGCAAATGCCCCTAACGATGAAACTGCATAAGCAGAAAGATAATAGAGTACTAATGATGAAGACGTTATCGGGTCAGCCAGGAATCCAAGAAGAATATAACCAACATGCCCCACGCTTGAATATGCGAGCATGCGCTTCGCATCGTTCTGATAGACAGCTGTTACGTTGGCAACTACAAGCGTAGCCACACAAACCACTTCAATCATAATCAGCCAGGAAGATTCGATCTCGGCAAAAGCAAAAGAAAATACTCTGTAGAAAGCAGCAATGGCAGCAATCTTAACTACAGTTGACATGAACGCAGTAACGGGTGTTGGTGAACCACCGTACACATCTGGTGCCCAGAAGTGAAATGGCACCGCTGAGATTTTAAAGGCCAGGCCAATGAACATTAAGATAACCCCTGCATAAAAGAATGTCGGAAGTCCATCCTTATGTATCATAACGAAATCAGAAATAATATCAATTTGAAAGGACCCAGTTGCGCCATACACAAATGCAATTCCCAAAAGCAGGAATCCTGTTGCAAAAGAACCCATCAGGAAATACTTGAAGGCCGCCTCATTGGAGAATAAGCTTCCTTTTCGGCTACCTGCCAATGTATAAAGCGATATGGATAGAATCTCAATGCCCAGGAAAAGCATAGCCATGTTATTAAACGAAGCCATGACCACAGCACCCGCAATCGCAAAGAGAACTAACGCTGATTTATCAGTTTGGTGTACATCATTGAAATAATCACCACACATCCAAAACCATAAAACAGATATAATAGAAATCAGCGCAGTAAATGCGAGCGAGAAATTATCGAACACAATCATACCGCTGAAGTATGTTACATCGGTGCCCCAATCTAACACAACCAACCCAGCCGCTACTACCAACCCTGCCATCAATACGGCCGTGAGTCGTTTTCTCAGACTGGTGATCTCAGCCAACAGCGCGACAATTCCCAAACCACAAATGACGTACAGTGAATTCATATTATTTCAGCGATGCAGTAGAGTCATAAAATAAAGTCAGGAGATTATTTACAGCCGCTTCCGATATGCTCAGAATTGGATCCGGATAAACTCCTATTAAAACAATAAAAACCACGATCGGGTACAACACCCTTTTTTCGTGATTGGTTAAGTCAATAAAGTTTTTGGTAACACCATTCGTCTCGCCCGACATGGATTTTTGAAATGTCCGCAGCATGTAAATAGCTCCTAAAATGATTGTTAATCCAGCAACAGCTCCAACGATGGCATGATATTGGAAAAGTGAATTAAGCAATAAGAACTCTCCCACGAAACCACTTGTTAGCGGTAACGCGACACTTCCTAACATCACTACTGTGAAAACAGTGGCGAGGATGGGCGCAACATTTTTTATTCCTCCCATTTCCGCAAGCGTATGTGTTTTGGTGCGTTGAAAAATAATGTCGACTATAAAGAATAAAGCGAATACGATAATACCGTGACTAATCATTTGAATCATCGCTCCTTGCATGCCAATGGGATTCAGTGTGAGCAGGCCAGCAGAGATTAACCCCACGTGTGCAATTGAAGAGTAAGCAATTAAACGCTTCATGTCCTTTTGAATAATCGCGATGCAGGAAGCATAAATAATTCCGATCACGGATAAAATGATTGCGGTATACCCCCACTGTTGAACTCCGGCAGGCACCAAGGGCACCAACCAGCGGATTAATCCATAAATACCCATCTTCAGCATGATGCCTGATAACAACATGGTTCCTTGTGTTGGAGCCACGGTGTAAGTATCGGGTTGCCATGTGTGAAACGGAAACACGGGCATCTTTATAGCGAAGGCAACGAACATGGCCCAGAAGATCCAGCTTTGTTCTATCAAGGGCAATGCACGACCTGCTTCATACAATGCCTGTATATCAAAGGAATGTGAACCCGGTGTTTGGAAATATAAATATACCAGTGCCACAAGCATAAATAGACTTCCTGCCAATGTGTAGACGAAGAACTTGAACGTAATTCTTCCGCGAGACTCACCTCCCCAAATGAGACAAATAAAATAAATCGGGATGAGCGCCATCTCCCAGAACAGGTAGAATAATAATCCATCAAGAGAAACAAACACACCAACGAGTGCCATCTGCATCATTAAGATGAGTCCGTAGAATGTTGCAGGTTTATCGTAGGTATTACTAAAGGACGAATAGATAATAAACGGAACTAAAACTGTTGTTAGGAGAACCAGTAATAGACTGATGCCGTCAATCCCTACTGCGAGATTCAAACCCATCGATTCAATCCACGGTGTATTAAACGCAAATTGTGTTGCTGCGTTTTTCTCAAACAAAAAAGCTACGACCAGAGAAACTATCAATTCAATAACGGATGCCACAAATGCCCAAAGCTTTGCGTTTGGTGGACGTAACAATAACAACACCAGCGATGCAAGCAATGGAAAGAATATGAGAAACAGTGTCAGCATTCGCGATTAAATAAGAACTGTTAATGTTAACAAGACAAGAATACCAATGACCATGGCAAAAATGTAAAATCCGATGCTTCCATTTTGAAGCAGTCGCAGTGTTTTGCTTCCCTCCTGCACAAATTCTCCAAAACCATTCACGATGCGGTCAATGCCAAGTTTTTCAATAAAAATATCGAAGGCGTGTGAGAGCGCATACAAAGGCCTTACAATGATTGTGTGATAAATCTCATCTATAAAGTATTTGTTGTAAACAGCGCTGTGTACTGGGTTAAGTTTTTCAGTTTCTGGAGTTGGAACAGTTTTCTTACTCACATAAATAACATAGGCGATCACTATCATGACGATGGTTAATCCAACGATGGTACCCATAAGCATGTACTCTGTTGCATGATCAAGGTGATGATGTTGTACTACAGATAATGATGTTGCAAAGACCGGAGCCAGGAATTCACTTAACCAATGTGATCCGCCTAAAGCTTCAGGTACCCCCATAAAACCTCCTGTGAAAGACAATACAGCCAGTATCGACAATGGAATTGTTATACTGGCTGGTGATTCGTGAATGTGCGACATAGCCTTCTCCCCTGCGCGTTCGCTTCCATAGAACGTAAGGAAGAACAAACGGAACATATAAAAGGATGTAAGTAGCGATGCAAAAGCAGCTACTCCCCAAACAAGATAGCTATGTGAGAACGCACTTGCTAGGATTTCATCCTTCGAGAAGAACCCGGCAAATGGTGGAATACCAGAAATAGCCAGTACACCCACTAGGAATGTAAAGAATGTGATTGGAAGATATTTTCTCAACCCTCCCATTCTTCGGATGTCTTGTTCGTTACTCAATGCGTGGATCACACTACCAGCACACAAGAATAATAGAGCTTTGAAGAACGCATGCGTGGCCATGTGGAATATTCCTGTCGAGTAAGCACCCAAGCCAAGGGCAACAAACATCAACCCCAACTGACTAACCGTTGAGTATGCCAATACTTTTTTGATATCGTTTTGTGCAACAGCAATCGTGGCAGCAAATACTGCTGTGATCAACCCTGTATAAAGAACCAATTCAAGTGCGGTTGGTGATAAGGTATACAAGATGTTATTCCGCGCTACCATATAAATACCAGCTGTAACCATCGTAGCTGCGTGTATCAAAGCCGATACAGGAGTTGGACCTGCCATGGCATCGGGCAACCACGTGTATAATGGAATTTGTGCACTCTTACCCATTGCCCCAATGAAGAGCAATACGGTGATGAGTGTGAGTGTTTGTGTATCCATTGACATTGCATTAGCAAACACATCGGTGTATTGCAAGCTTCCAAAGTTTACAAAGATGAGAATGACCCCAAGCACCAATCCAAGGTCACCAATACGGTTCATGATGAATGCTTTGTTTGCGGCATTGTTGTAATCCTGATTCTTAAACCAGAAACCTATCAATAGATACGAGCACAATCCAACGCCTTCCCAGCCTACGAACATCAACAAGTAGTTCGAGCCCATCACTAACAACAGCATGAAGAACACGAACAAATTCAAATACGAGAAGAATCGGTTATATCCTGCGTCATGGTGCATGTAGCCTATGGAATACATATGAATTAAGAAGCCTACTCCTGTAATGATCAGCAGCATCAATGACGACAGTGGATCAATCATGAAACTGAAACTGGCTGAAAAATCTCCTGCGCTAATCCAGTTGAAAAGTGTTACGGTATATTGTGTTCCTTCGGGAGCATTTAGTAGCAATACAAACAGTGCAACGGAAATTCCGAACGATGCCAAAACAGAACCGCATGCAATAATTGAAGTTACACCCTGTACAAATCGCTTGGTGTTTAACGCTATAAGCAGAAACCCAATGAGGGGTAATATTGGAACGAGCGCTATGAGAACTTTAATATCTACCATTTTAATCGATTCAGAACGTTAATGTCAGTAGTCTGGGTATTGCGATACATCATGATGAGTATCGCCAATCCAACAGCAACTTCGGCAGCCGCTACAGCCATAATAAAAAAGACAAACACCTGCCCTGCTGCGTCATTTAAATACGTAGAGAATGCGACCATGATCAGGTTAACTGCATTTAACATGAGTTCAATGCACATGAAGATGATAATGGCATTCCTTCTGAAAAGAACCCCGAGCACACCTATTGTAAAGAGTGCTGCACTTAGCCAGAGGTAGTAATCGATCGGGATCATTATTTCACATTAATTTTATTATCACCAGGTTTTTCGGCTTTCCCAAGCATCACGGATCCTACCATCGCTGCCAGCAATAAGATGGATGCAATTTCAAATGGAAGCAGGAAATCGGTGAAGAGTACTTTTCCTAAATTTTTTACCAGGCCAATATCAGAAGGCGCCTGTTTAACGAGGAGTTCAGTTCCCTTTAAGGATCCAACCAATACAATCATTAATAACCCTGAACAAATCGCGGCAGCAAATTTTATCAGGTTGCTTTTATGTGGTTCTGATTCTTTATTCAGATTCAATAGCATGATAACATACAGGAACAGTACCATGATAGCACCAGCGTATACAATGATGTGCACGATGGCGAGAAACTGCGCATTTAAGATTACATAATGTCCTGCGATAGAAAAAAAGGTAATAATCAGGTATAATACACTGTACACCGGACTTTTGGAGAACACCACCAGCAGCGCAGAGAAAATTGCTACAAACGAAAGAAAATAGAACAGGTTTAGGGTCACTTCAGGTATTGTTATTTGTTATGACTCAATTGTTTTTGTTGTTTAAACTCCAGCACTTCTGCAGTTTGTCTTTTTGAAACGTCAATCCGCGCATTCACCGGCTCTACCAATTTGTCTTTCCCAAACACAAATCCTTCTCTTGCGTAATCAGTTTCAATAATTCTGTCGGTCAGAAAAATAGCTTCCTTCGGGCAAGCCTCTTCGCACAATCCACAAAAGATGCAACGCAACATGTTGATTTCATAGGTCGATGCATATTTTTCTTCGCGGTATAAATTCTCTTCGCCTTTGTTTCGTTCGGCAGCTACCATAGTAATCGCTTCCGCAGGGCATGCTACTGCACACAACCCGCAAGCGGTGCAACGCTCTGCTCCTTTGTCATCACGTTTCAGCACATGTTGTCCTCTCCAAATTGCGCTGATCTCTCTCTTTGTTTCCGGATAGCGTACGGTGGCACTTCTTCTGAATAAGTGCTTGATCGTAATCATAACTCCGCTCAGAATAGCCGGGAGATAAATCCGTTCCCAGAAATTCATTTCCTTCTTGACAACTACTTTTGATCGATTCGTGAGCATTCGTTATCCGTTTGTTAAAATCATCACCAACCCTGTAATAAATATATTAAATATCGCCAGGGGTATAAGTATTCTCCATCCCAGGTGCATTAACTGATCGTAGCGGAAGCGCGGGATAGTCCAGCGTATCCACATGAAAAAGAAAATGAAGAAGACTATTTTTCCAAAGAAGACTACCGTACCCAGAATAGTTAGCATGTTATGATCCAACCCCAAATTATTCATGAACGGAAAATTGTATCCTCCAAAGTATAAGGTTGAAATAACGGCTGAAGAAATAAACATGTTAATGTATTCCGCAAATAAATAGAAGCCAAGCTTCATACTGCTGTACTCGGTGTGATACCCTCCTACCAACTCAGTTTCACATTCGGGTAAATCGAAAGGTGTTCGGTTACATTCCGCAAAAGCACAAATGATAAAAATAAGAAAGCCCAATGGCTGATACACAACATTCCAAAAATTCCAATCTCCGCCTTGTCCTCCCGCTTGCATGGCGCTGATCTCACCTAAACTCAAGGTACCTGTTGTAATAACAAAAGCAATGATGGACAAGCCCATGGCTATTTCATAACTGATCATTTGTGCCGATGCACGAATCGCTCCCAGCAATGAAAACTTATTGTTCGAGGCCCATCCTCCGATCATAATTCCGTACACACCGATTGACACAACACCAAAGACATAGAGTATCCCAATATTGAGATCAGCGATTTGCAATGAATATGTCTGTCCGTTGATGATGAGTGTATCACCCCACGGAATAATTACTCCAGCCATCAAGGCTGTAAGCATGGCAATACATGGACCGAGGACAAACAGAAGTTTATTCGAAACGTTCGGTATGATCTCTTCCTTCATGATGAATTTCAATCCATCTGCCAGCGGTTGAAGAATACCAAACGGACCGGCACGATCGGGGCCAATTCTATCCTGAAGGAACGCAGCTACTTTTCGTTCCGCGTACGTTGAATAGGCCGCTACCAACAGCGTGATCGTGAAAATCACAACAACCAGGATAAGTTTATATATGAGAAAGTCGGTCATGCGTTTAGTGACGGATTAGGTTCTGGAAGTTGCTTTCCTTTCTCAAATTCTATCTGGCGGCTAATTTCTTTCTGTAGTTTAACTAAATCAGTTCTTTCGTAATGATTTTGGCCAATTACCGAATTGCGTTCAATATGCCTTGGTCCTTCAATCGTCCAGTCTGCTTTATTTTTATGATCGTATCGGCACTCGTTGCAGATGAACTCTTTTACTTCACCAAATTGATCTTTGCGAGCTGAAATGCGAAGTACTTCCTCTCCTTTCGTCCAGAGTACTACTTTACCTGAACACTTCTTACAATCACGGTGAGCATCTAATGGATTGGTGAACCACACTCTGCTCTTAAAGCGGAAAGTTTTATCCGTTAACGCTCCTACGGGACAAACATCAATCATGTTACCGGAGAAGTCGTTGTCGACTGCCTTTTGAATGTGTGTACTGATCTCGGATGCATCGCCTCTGTGTAGTATTCCATGCACGCGGTTGTCGGTCAGTTGATCAGCTACATATGTGCAACGGTAACATAGAATGCACCGGGTCATGTGCAGCTTGATCTTATCACCGATATCAATCTTTTCAAAGGTTCTTCTATCCTCTTCGTATCGGGTTGTTGCGGCACCGTGCTCGTACGCCAAATTTTGCAGGTCACACTCCCCTGCCTGATCGCACACTGGGCAATCCAATGGATGATTGATTAATAAAAATTCGACCACTCCCTTTCTAGCTTCTAAAACTTCCGGTGAAGTAATGCCTTGCACCACCATGCCATCCATTACAGGAGTACGACACGAAGCAACAAGCTTTGGCATTGGGCGCGGATCTCTTGCAGAACCTTGAGCAACTTTCACCAGGCATACACGACACTTTCCACCGCTATTTTTGAGCGTAGAGTAATAACACATAGCCGGAGGTACTACCTCACCACCGATTTGTCGTGCTGCATTCAGAATTGTTGTTCCATCCGGAACTTCAACCTCTACACCATCTATAGTTACTTTCGCCATTCCTTAGCAGTTATCAGTTAATTGTTATCAGTTAATGGATCTTCTATCATCGAATAATTTTCCAAGGGTTCTTTTACTGAACCACTTTCAGATTTTGTCCTACCTAAATAGTTAATAAAACCGTTTAAGATAGCCAGACATTCATGAAGTTCTTTTTTTAGGTCAGTTAAAACAGCGTCAGAAATATAGTTTTCATCTCTAGCAACAATTAAATGATCTATCAATTCATACAATGATCCTCTACTCTGTCTACAGAATTGAATATTTTCCTGATAATGAAATCTTCCAAAACCCTCCGCAATATTTGCAGTAACTGATCTTGACGCCCTAATAATCTGATCACAAAGTCTATACTTCTCTTCTGATGGAAATGCTTTAACCAGTATCGAGAGTTTTTTTCTCAACACCGTTGCCTTTTTCCAACATTCAAGCTCTTCAAAACTCTTCATTATCTAACAAACTGATAACCATTAACTATTCACTAATAACTGTTCCGAAACAAAAGGTTCGATTTCAAAATGTTTTGGATTCATAACCTTCTCGGGGTACTTAACATGGTATTCAAACTCTTCGCGGAAGTGACGAATCGCGCTGGCTACTGGCCAGGCAGCTGCATCACCCAACGGGCAAATTGTATTTCCTTCAATCTTCTTGGCAACATCAACGAGCAAATCAATGTCGCTCATTTTACCGTGGCCGTGTTCAATGCGGTGCAATACTTTTTCCATCCAACCGGTTCCTTCACGACACGGACTACACTGGCCACAAGATTCATGGTGATAGAATCGCGCAAACGTCCAGAGGTTGCGAACAATACACGCTGTTTCATCCATCACAATAAATCCACCCGATCCTAGCATAGTACCTGTTGCAAAGCCACCATCAGCCATCGATTCGTACGTCATGAGTCGAGGTTGACCTTTAGCAGTCTTCAAAATCAAATCAGCCGGAAGGATGGGAACAGAAGAGCCCCCTGCTACAACTGCTTTCAGTTTTCTGCCTTTCCAGATTCCACCACAGTATTCATCGGAGTAAATAAATTCTTCTACCGGCAAACCCATTTCAATCTCGTACACACCTGGTCTATTAATATGTCCACTGGCTGAGATCAATTTAGTACCTGCACTTTTACCGATACCCACATCATTGTATTTATCAGCCGTAATATTAATAATCGTAGGAACCGATGCAATTGTCTCTACATTATTGACAACCGTAGGACAAGCATACAGACCTGCAATCGCAGGGAATGGGGGTTTTAATCTTGGATTACCACGCTTTCCTTCCAGTGATTCAAGAAGAGCTGTTTCTTCTCCGCAGATATAAGCACCTGCTCCACAATGAACATAAAGATCAAGCGAAAAATCAGTTCCTAAAATACTTTTACCAAGAAGTCCTGCTGCGTACGCTTCTTCAATTGCCTTCTCTAAAATTCTAAGTACATACATGTACTCACCGCGAATGTAGATGTAAGCCGTTTTTACACCCAGTGTATAACTTGAAACAATCATCCCTTCAATTAAGAGATGTGGTAACTTCTCCATCAAGTATCGATCTTTGAAAGTTCCAGGTTCGCTTTCATCTGCATTGCAAACTAAGTAGCGCGGCTTATCAGATTTACGATCGAGGAAACTCCATTTTAATCCGGAAGGGAAACCCGCACCACCTCTACCTCTCAAATCGGAGAATTTTACTTCTTCTAGAATTTGATCAACCGTCATGGTCTTCAATGCCTTTTCAACAGAGGCATAGCCACCCTTATCACGATAGACTTTCAAGGTTTCTATCCCGGGTACATTAACGTGCTCTAATAAAAATTTTTTGCCCATTATTCAGTTATCGGTTGTCAGTTATCGGTATCAGTTAATGCAACTTTTAACTGATAACTGATAGCTCGCTATTTCATATATGAACTTCGCTTGTTCGATGTTCTTAAAGTTTCTACCAAGTTATCTACTTTCTCTTTCGTTAGGTCCTCGTAATATTCCGCTCCACACTGTAACATGGGAGCTGTTCCACACGAACCCAAACACTCAACGGTCTTTATGGTGAACATTCCATCAGGCGTTGTTTCACCATTCTTAATTCCAAGTTTCTTTTCAAGATGCTCGATAATGTCATCTGATCCGCGCAACCAGCAAGGACCTGTTTGGCAAACTTCAATCAAGCACTTACCAACCGGTTCGAGGTTGTACATCGAATAAAACGAGGCCACCTCGTACACTTCAATTGGTTTGATGTTCAGCACCGAAGCCACATAGTCCATCACCTCTGTACTTAGCCATCCGTCAAACTCTGATTGAGCTAAATGCAACACCGGTAGCAAGGCCGATTTCTGCTTCCCTTCCGGATAACGCTTGATGATTTTATTCACCAAGGCTAGAGTCTCATTTGAAAATTTTATTTCCAATTCTGTTATCAGTTATTCGTTATCAGTTAACAGTTTATTAGTTTTTTTGGCTCAATTATCAGTCTGTTAACTATTAACTGATAACTGCTGACTTCCTAGGCATCCAATTCGCCAGCAATAACATTCATACTACTCATGGTCAAGATCGCATCCGATAACATGGATCCCTTGATCATCTCAGGGTACGCCTGATAATAAATAAAACACGGCCTACGCATGTGTAACCGGAATGGTTGTCTTCCACCATCACTAATTAAATAGAATCCAAGCTCTCCGTTTCCACCTTCTACGCAATGATATACTTCTCCCTTCGGTACATCAGTCTCACCCATCACAATTTTAAAGTGGTAGATGAGCGCTTCCATATTATTATAAACTTCTTCTTTCGGAGGCAAATAGAATTCAGGAACCTTCGCATGGAAGGGCCCTTCTGGTAATTTTTCCATTGCCTGCTTAATGATGCTTAAGCTTTGCCTCATTTCTTCCTGGCGTACCATGAAGCGATCATACACATCTCCATTTTTTCCTATGGGAATGATGAACTTAAAATCTTCGTATGAAGAATACGGCATGGCAACGCGGACATCATAATCTACACCCGCTGCACGTAAGTTCACTCCAGAGAAACTATAGCTCAATGCCATCTCCGCTGTAATACCCCCCACATTGATGGTACGATCCATGAATATCCTATTACGACTCAATAGGTCGTCAAACTCTTTTAGTACAACCGGAAATTCTTTGAGAAATTTATCAATCTTCTCCCAAGCTTTCGCTGGCCACTCACGCTCGAAGCCACCTATCCGGCCAACGTTTGACGTTAACCTTGCTCCGCAAATCTCTTCATAGATTTCATACACCAACTCACGTTGTTGAAACATGTACACGAAACCCGTTAGGGCACCTGTATCCACGGCAATAACTGCATTGCAAATCAAGTGATCAGTGATTCGCGCCAACTCCATTATAATGACACGCAGATATTGAACACGCTTCGGAATTTCAATACCTAATAATTTCTCCACTGTCATGTGCCAACCTATATTATTAATAGGCGCGGAACAGTAGTTCATACGATCCGTTATCGGAGTGATTTGGTTGTACGGTCTGCGCTCAGCAAGCTTTTCAAAAGCACGATGAATGTAACCAATGGTTGGAGTCGCTTCGACAATAACTTCACCATCCATTTTCAACACATTCTGGAAGATACCGTGTGTTGCAGGGTGTGTCGGGCCAAGATTCAAGTACGAGTACTGCTTCTCTTGTCCTTGGTAAAATTGATCGGTAACAGGTTCCTTAACGTCCATTTCTTTTATCGTCCAAACATGGAATCATTCTTATCCTCGCGCACTTGATCTTCCAACGGATACTCTTTACGTAAAGGGAAAATAGTCATCTCCTCTACATTCAGAATTCGTTTCAGATTCGGATGTCCTTCGAAAATAACTCCGTAAAAATCGTATGCTTCCCGTTCCATCCAGTTAGCAGCCGGGAAAACCGTAGTGAGTGTGGGTACACTGGGGTTTTCAATTGGCAAATAAATTTTTAATCGGATGCGCAGATTCGTAACCATGTTGTGTAACTGGTACATCATGGCAATTTGATTCAAATCAGGGAAGTGAATACCACACATGGTGGTGAGGTACTGAAATTTTGTGTCGGGATGCTCATACAGATGCTTGATGATCGGAACGATTTTATCCTTTTTAAGAGTAATGGTCAGAAAGTCATATAGCATCTCCGTTTGAAGAATCTCTCCCTCAAACTTCTCATCAATTACCGCTATGATTTTTTCCTGATCGTCTAATTCCATTTTATTCTATTCCGTAACTGTTCAGCATGGCTTTATAATCAGCAGAATCTCTTCTGCGCAATGATTCTGTCTCAACCAACCGCTGAATCTTCATAACACCATCAATGATTTGTTCCGGACGTGGCGGACATCCTGGAACATAGACATCTACCGGAATAATCCGGTCAATGCCCTGCAATACGCTGTAGGTATCAAAAATACCTCCACTTGAAGCGCATGCCCCTACCGACAACACCCAACGGGGTTCTGCCATTTGCTCATACACCTGCCG